>JAFSHK010000055.1 GCA_017440375.1 Lachnospiraceae bacterium | reverse complement strand
CAGTGCAGATATGGTCAGTCTGACAAGAGCAGGCTTTTCTCCTGTATCCAATGCAATTTCTTCATCCAAAGTCGGCAATATATTTTGATAGTAAATTATCCCCTCTGTATTAATTGCCTTTAATAATAATTTTAGATAAAGAAGCACAATACTATCTCCATCCGGTAAAGTCCGCAGTTGTTTAATGATAAGTTCCTGAAAGAAACCCACTTGCAGCTTCAACCAATAATAACGTTTCCCTGCCATTTAGCATTTACCTCCTCCCCGGATAAATGCATCCAGCATACTTTTGTAAATAATGTAATGATATCGGCTCTTTCCGTCCTTCTTAATGGCATAGCCAATCGGTAACCTCTCCTGCCTCATCAGAAACTGCAAGGTCACTACATCCATGTTAAGCAGCTTTGCCGCCTCTTTTGTGGTCACTCGCTCCATTACTCCGCCTCCCCTCTGCTCACTGCCTCTTTACCTTGTTTAACCGCCATAACAGCCTCTTGAAGCCGTTCAAGCTGTTTTCCCCTCAAATCCTTTCTAAGCCATCTGGAAAGCGTAAATTCGGAGATTTCCATCTTCTCAGCCACTTCCCACTGCTTCACCCCATTTTGCTTCATCAGAAGCTTTACTTCTTCTTTTTTCATTTGCTCCTCCACCATAATTTTGTTGACTTTGTTGCTGTTGTTGCCTATACTAAGTATGTACTATATAGTACAGTCATTCAATTCTGTTTCTCATATAGTACGAGCAAATATAAGATGTAAACGAAAGGAGTACATGAAAAATGCTTGAAAACCAAGAAAAAATCAGGAAGCGGATTATAAAAATCCGTAAGGAAAGGGGGTTATCACAAAATCAATTAGCAAAGGATTTCGGTATATCCAGAACACATTATTGCAATGTAGAAAATGGCAAAAAGCCTGTCACAGAAAGTTTTCTTAAAGTTTTGGCAAGCGGCTACAAAATACCAATGGAAGCCTTTATTCCCAATCCAAACGAAAACCTTATGCACTACTGCGAATGTACTAACGATTATGTAAATGCGATTATCAGTGAATATTTTTTATCCTTTGAAATTCGCAAATATTACATTGACGAGTACAACCAGCCATATTACGGTGTCCTCTCCTATCTGCATGACATCGGATATACGGTTGAATATGAACTTCTTCATGAAGCATATTTAAAAGACCATTTTGACATGGAAACCGGTTCTGTAGATGTAGAAGAAATCCCAGAGGACGGTGTCATTCACGTTTATTCAGATGCAACAGGAAAAGAAGTCTCGCAGATACCACTTGCAAGGCTGGCGGATTTAGAAAAAGAAGTAAAGAGTTTTGTCGAGTACAAAATGTCATCCTATAAAGCAATCTCTACTACAAAACGTTCTGATTTACTTCCAAAGTCCACTTACGCTTTTGATATTCCAAATGAAATTGCACGAGTGAAACGTTACAAAGAATACGCAGAATACTGTCTTGCACAGTTAGAACAAATGCAGAAAGAAGGTTAAAGAATGAAGTTACCAAACTCTTACGGCAGCGTAATCAAGCTTGGTGGCAAACGACGAAAGCCCTACGCTGTCCGTATTTCAAAACTTGTGGAAGATGACACCGGAAAGGTCAAGCGAAAGTACACCTATCTCGCTTACTTCTCCAAACCAGAAATGGCGTACACTTATCTTGCTGAATATAACAGCGGTGCCGTTGTTCCGGAGCACATGAAATATTCGGACTCTCCTACTTTTACAGATATGTACGAAAAATGGAAGAAATACAGAAAGTCACTCAAAAATCAGATTAGCGATTCCACATGGCGGAATTATGAAATTGCTTTTAATCATTTCAGCGACTTACACAGCCGCAAATTTATTTCCATAAGGACAAATGATTTACAGCAATGCTTAAACGCCTACAATCACAAATCGCAGACTACAATTTCTTCTATGCGAGCCGTACTAAAGGCAATGTACCAATATGCCAAACTAAACGAGTACATAGACCGGGATTTAACGGAAGGTCTGGTTTATGAATGGACAAACACCACCAAGCAGATACATGACCGATATTCCGATGAAGAAATCAAAATACTTTGGTCAAAACTGTATGAAATCAATAATGTAGATATTATCCTT
>JAFSHK010000007.1 GCA_017440375.1 Lachnospiraceae bacterium | reverse complement strand
TCTTTGCCCACACCGAGAACCTGATAACAGAAAGTGAAATTGCGTATCGGTTGATACACCGACTTCACGCGTAGCGTGAAGTCGTATTCATCGCGTAGCGTGAAGTCGTGTGCACTGCGTAGCGTGAAGTCGTGTGCACTGCGTAGCGTGAAGTCGTATTCACCGCTTGAAATATAGAAAAGAATTTGGCATAATGTATTTGTTGAGAAAAAATACTTTAAGGAGAACGTTCATCATGGGAAACGTAAAACGTATTTATGTTGAGAAAAAAGAACCTTTTGCAGTGAAAGCAAGAGAGCTGAAAGAGGAAATCGGAAGCTATCTTGGAATTAACGGTGTGAAAGAAGTTCGTGTATTTATCCGCTATGATGTGGAAAATTTATCGGGTGAAATTTTTGAGAAGGCTTGTAAAACTGTATTTTCTGAACCTCCGGTTGATATTTTGTATCAGGAAAATATTGAGGTTCCGAGTGATGGGAAGGTATTCAGTGTGGAATACTTACCGGGACAGTTCGATCAGAGAGCCGATTCCGCAGTTCAGTGCGTGAAATTTTTGAAAGAGGATGAAGAACCGATTATTAAAACGGCTGTGACTTATTTAGTAACAGGTACTGTTTCTGATGATGAATTTGAGAAAATAAAAGCATATTGTATCAATCCGGTGGATTCCAGAGAAACCGACATGGTAAAACCGGATACTTTGGTTACCGTATATGACGAACCGGCAGATGTTGCTGTATTTGATGGTTTCCAGTCTATGCCGGAAGCAGAGTTAAAGAAGTTATATGATTCGCTTGGTCTTGCAATGACCTTTAAAGACTTTTTACATATTCAGAATTATTATCAGGGAGAAGAACATAGAGATCCGACCATGACAGAAATCCGCGTATTGGATACTTATTGGTCAGATCACTGCCGTCATACAACATTTTCTACCGAATTAAAAGATGTTGCGTTTGATGATGGTTTCTACAAAACTCCGATTGAGAAAACCTATAAAGATTACCTTGCTACAAGAGAAGAAATTTTTGCAGGCAGAGAGGACAAGTTTGTCTGTCTGATGGATTTGGCTCTTATGGCAATGCGCAAATTGAAAAAAGACGGCAAGTTAGATGATATGGAAGAGTCTGATGAAATCAATGCCTGTTCCGTAGTTGTTCCGGTAGAAATGGATTATGGCAATGGTTCTGTTACCGAAGAGTGGCTTGTATTCTTCAAGAACGAAACACATAACCACCCGACCGAAATTGAACCTTTCGGTGGTGCAGCAACCTGTCTTGGTGGTGCGATTCGTGACCCGTTATCAGGACGTGGTTATGTTTATCAGGCAATGCGCGTAACCGGTGCAGCAGATCCAACCGTACCGGTAGCAGATACGTTGAAGGGTAAATTATCCCAGAAGAAATTAGTTCGCGGTGCAGCAAGCGGTTATTCTTCCTATGGTAACCAGATTGGTCTTGCAACCGGTCTTGTAAAAGAAATCTACCATCCGAACTATGTAGCAAAAAGAATGGAAATTGGTGCAGTTATGGGTGCAGCACCAAGAAAGAATGTTATTCGTGAAACCTCCGATCCGGATGATATCATTATCTTATTAGGTGGCAGAACCGGACGTGACGGTTGCGGTGGTGCAACAGGTTCTTCCAAAGTACACACAGAAAGCTCCATTGAGACCTGTGGTGCTGAGGTACAGAAGGGTAATGCACCGACAGAACGTAAGATTCAGAGATTATTCCGTCGCGCGGAAGTAAGTAAACTGATTAAGAAATGTAACGATTTCGGTGCGGGTGGTGTATCCGTAGCAATCGGTGAATTGGCAGATGGACTTGTAGTAGATTTGGACAAAGTACCAAAGAAATATGCAGGCCTGGATGGTACAGAACTTGCGATTTCCGAATCTCAGGAAAGAATGGCAGTTGTAGTAGGACCACAGGATGTAGATACTTTCTTAGGCTATGCAGCAGAAGAAAACTTAGAAGCAATCGCAGTAGCTGTTGTAACCAAAGAACCAAGACTGGTACTCAAATGGCGTGGCAAGGAAATTGTTAATATTTCCAGAGCATTCCTTGATACCAATGGTGCGCATCAGGAAACTTCCGTAGCAGTTGATATGCCGGAGGAAAAAGACAACTACTTCAAGAAGATTGCGACACCGGAAGTAGCAGATGCAGTAGAAAAGGGTGATGTGAAGAAAGCATGGCTTGCCCTTTTGAATGATTTGAATGTATGTTCCCAGAAGGGACTTGTAGAAATGTTCGATGCTTCCATCGGTGCGGGTAGCGTATATATGCCTTACGGTGGTAAGTATCAGTTAACAGAAACACAGGCTATGGTTGCAAAACTGCCTGTATTAAAAGGTAAGACAGATACCGTAACCATGATGAGTTATGGTTTTGACCCATACTTATCAAGCTGGAGTCCATATCATGGAGCAATTTATGCCGTAACAGAATCCATGGCGAAGATTGTAGCAAATGGCGGAGATTATAAGACAATCCGTTTCACTTTCCAGGAATACTTCAGACGTATGAGTGAAGAAGCGAAACGTTGGAGCCAGCCTTTTGCAGCACTTCTTGGTGCTTATGATGCACAGATGGGTTACGGACTTCCTTCTATCGGTGGTAAAGATTCCATGTCCGGTACTTTCAACGATATTGATGTACCGCCTACATTGGTATCTTTTGCAGTTGATATCAGCAAGAAACAGAATATTATCAGTCCTGAACTCAAGAAAGCAGGCAATAAGCTTGTTCGTTTCAGCATTGCAAAAGATGGATATGACTTACCGGTTTATGAAGAAGTTATGAAACTGTACGATGGTATTCTTGCTTTGATGGCACAGGGTGTTGTTGCAGCTGCTTATGCGCTGGATGCCAAAGGTGTGGCTGCCGCTGTCAGCAAAATGGCATTTGGCAATAAACTTGGTGTTACGATTGAAAATGACCTTGCAAAAGAAGAACTTTTTGCAAATGGTTTAGGCGATATCGTTGTAGAAATGTCTGCAGATGCAGTTGATAAACTGGCACAGAGCGGTATGAACTATACTGTTATCGGTACCGTAACAGAGGATGCTGCTTTTGCATACGGCGATATGAAGATTACAATGGAAGAAGCATTGCAGGCTTGGACATCGAAACTGGATAAGGTATTCCCTTATACTTCCGGTAAAGACAAGAGCGCAGTTGATTCTTCTGTATATGATGCAAAAGAAATCTATGTATGTAAGAACAAGGTAGCGAAACCGACTGTATTTATTCCGGTATTCCCGGGTACAAACTGTGAATATGACAGTACCAAAGCATTTGAAAGAGCCGGAGCAGAGGTTATTACAAAAGTATTTAAGAACTTAACAGCAGAAGACATCAGAGAAAGTGTTGAAATTTTTGAAAAAGCTATCAACCAGGCACAGATTATCATGTTCCCGGGCGGTTTTTCAGCAGGTGATGAACCGGATGGTTCTGCGAAATTCTTTGCAACTGCTTTCCAGAATGCAAAGATGAAAGAAGCGGTTATGAAGCTGCTAAATGAAAGAGACGGTCTTGCTCTTGGTATTTGTAACGGATTCCAGGCACTTATCAAATTAGGACTCGTTCCTTATGGTGAGATTGTAGGACAGAAGGAAGACTCTCCTACATTAACCTTCAATACAATCAATCGTCACATCTCTAAGATGGCTTATACAAAAGTTGTTTCCAATAAGTCACCTTGGTTACAGGGTGCAGAACTTGGTAAAACTTATGTAAACCCAGCATCTCATGGTGAAGGACGTTTTGTTGCACCGAAAGAGTGGATTGACAAGCTGTTTGCGAACGGACAGGTAGCAACACAGTATGCCGATATTCACGGTAATGTTTCTATGGATGAAGAATGGAACATCAATGGTTCCTACGCATCCATCGAAGGTATTACTTCTCCTGACGGAAGATGCTTCGGTAAGATGGCACACTCCGAAAGAAGGGATGATGCAGTAGCAATCAATATCTACGGTGAACAGGATATGAAGATATTTGAATCAGGTGTTGCTTATTTCAAATAATAAGTATTTTGATAAAGCGTTATGCTGGTTCTAGGATAATAACTCCTCGGGAGCAGAGCTTCTGGGGAGTTTATGATATACAGTGTACCGTTTTTTGCGGGGAAGAAGAGGGAATACAAATGGCAGATAATGAGAAAAAAGAGGAAACGATCAATCAAGAAAATACAGGTAGTCAGGGAAATGCGTCGGGCAGTCAGGAAAGAGTAGCAAGCGGCGTGGCAACAGAGTATCAATTTTCGAAAAAAGCGAAACTCAAAGAGTGCAAACATTGTCGGGTTATGGTGCCAAAGAAAGCAAAAATATGTCCGAATTGCAAAATGAGTTTAAAGAAGCGATGGGTACGCAATCTCTTCATAATGATTATGCTACTTGCGCTCACTATGGCAGTTGTAGCAGGCGGATATTATTATCTTTATGAGTATCAGCCAACACGTACAGCTTCCGTCGATGTAACCGAACAGAATACAGAAGTTGCCGAAGAGAAGGTGGTATTGAGAGAAGATACTGTGACGGGAGAGACAGCTGTAACAGAGGAAACAATTGCAACAGAAGAAGTGAACAAAAATGAAGAAGACAAACAGTTGGTCGAGAACGAAGCGGACACAGAAGAAACGGTGGAAATGCCGGATGCGCTTGCAATGCTCGACGAAGCAGAGGTGACTGACGAAACAGAAGTGACTGACGAAACAGAATCGACTGATGAAATAGAAGGCGAAGTAATAGAATTGACGGAATGTTTGCTGACGGAAGAAGTCATTTGCGGAGCAGATGGTCCGATACTTGATTATGCAGACGAAGAAAGTATTATTTTCCACGATTACTGTGGTATGTTCGTATACGATATAGATGCAGAAGAGATAGCAATAGCATTTGACTTGGCGGAAATCGGTTGTCAGGATACGCAGGGAGATGAAAGTTGTCAGGTTTCGGTCACAGAAGATGGTAAGATGATCTATTTACATACATCCAATACAAAAGATATGTATGTATTCGATGTGGAAGAAAAAGTTTTAACCAAGAGAGCATATTCGATGAAGGATACCGGAAAACTTTATGAGCCGGAGATTACAAATGAGTGTGTAGAAGTAGATCCTACACTGTTTCGGACATATTATTGTGCTGATTTAGGGAAAGAAAAATATCTTTATCTGGAAAGCGGAAGTGGTCTGATTGTTGACATGTGCTATGTAATTCAAGAGGATGGAGAAGTTGCAGAATGTGTTAATCTCTTTGAAAATTATTTTGCACAGAGTGCAGAAGCAAGTGTAGAAAATAAGAATGAAAAAGACCAAGAAAAAAAGGCGGAAAATGATGCAGAGAATAATACAGAGGAATATCAGGAATTGGTAAATACAGATACATTGTCGCAAATTAGCTATAAGGATATGCTCAGAAAGCAGAATGAATATAAAAATACGGAAATTGTTTTGGAAGTTACTGTAATGGCTCAAGTAGATGGTGGACTTTTTGATGACAATATTTATTATGTATGCATTGGAACGGATGAGCAAGGAATCGAACGATACTATGTTATTCGTGATGACAGAGCGGAAGAAGAACTTTTAATTTTAGAAGGTGATGTGCTGCGAGTTCAAGGAATGCTTTTTGATCGTTGTAAATTGCCAGCCAATTTTGTGAAAACACAGCCAATCGTTCCGGCACTTGCTATGTCTGCCTGTGAGTTGTTGGAAGAATAAAGAATTTTTCGAGGGAAATTTTTTTCAAAGTTAGTGGAAACAATTATTGAACACGAAAAAATCATGTGCTATAATTAGTCGATTAGGCTAGAGAATATAGAGAGAGGAAACAGGTGACAAAATGAAGGCATTTTTAATTTTGGAAGATGGCACTGTTTTTGAGGGAACTCATATCGGTGCACAGAAAGAAATTATTAGCGAAATTGTTTTTAATACCTCTATGGTAGGTTATCTGGAAGTGTTGACAGATCCTTCGTATGCCGGACAGGCAGTATGTATGACATATCCGCTAATCGGTAATTACGGTGTCTGCGAAGAGGATATGGAATCCGGACAACCGTGGGCAGATGGATTTATCGTAAGAGAACTGAGTAGAATTCCAAGTAATTTCCGATGCGAGAAGACCATTCAGGAATTTTTGGAGGAGAGAGGTGTTCCGGGTATTGCCGGCATTGATACAAGAGCACTTACCAAGATTCTTCGTGATAAAGGTACTATGAATGGTATGATTACCACGAATGAAAACTATCAGTTAGAAGATATTATTCCAAAATTAAAAGAATATACAACAGGTAAGGTTGTAGAGAAAGTAACCTGTGAAAGTAAGTATGATTTAAAAGGTTCGGAAAGCTTGGCAGATAACGGACCGATTTCAGGTAGTTCCCAATTTAATAAAGCGGACTTTGAAAAAGGTATCCGTGAGCCGAAACCAAGTATGATACGCAAGATTAACGGAAGAGGTTTGCGAGTAGCATTACTTGATTTGGGTGCCAAAAAGAATATTATGCGTTCTTTGACAGCAAGAGGATGTGATGTAACGGTATATCCGGCATCTACAACAGCAGAAGAGATTATTGCTGACAAGCCGGACGGTATTATGCTTAGTAACGGACCTGGAGATCCGAAAGAATGTACAGGCGTTATTGAAGAACTTAAGAAATTGTATCAATCCGATATTCCGATTTTTGCAATTTGCTTAGGACATCAGTTAATGGCACTCGCGACAGGCGCGGATACCTTTAAAATGAAATATGGTCATAGAGGTGCGAATCATCCGGTGAAAGATGTAGTAACCGGAAAGGTTTATATCTCTTCTCAAAATCATGGATATGTAGTAGAGACAGATAAGCTTGACCCGAAAGTAGCGACAACTGCATTTATCAATGTAAACGATGGTACGAATGAAGGTCTTGTGTACACCAATAAAGATATCTTTACCGTACAGTTCCATCCGGAAGCATGTTCCGGACCACAGGACTCCGGAGATTTGTTTGAGAGATTTATTTCCATGATGAGGAGGAGAAAAGATGCCTAAGAATCCTAACGTAAAAAGAGTATTGGTAATCGGTTCCGGTCCGATTGTAATCGGACAGGCAGCGGAGTTTGACTATGCAGGTACACAGGCATGCCGTTCTTTGAAAGAAGAAGGTATGGAAGTTATTCTGGTAAACTCTAACCCGGCAACGATTATGACAGATGGTGATATTGCAGATAAAGTATATATTGAGCCATTAACAATAAAAGTACTTGAAGATATTATTATCAAAGAGAAACCGGACAGTCTTTTACCTAATATGGGTGGACAGGCAGGTTTGAATCTTGGTATGGAACTGGATGAATCCGGTTTCCTTGCAGAGCATGGTGTTACTTTACTTGGTACAACTGCTAAGACAATCAAAAAAGCGGAAGACCGTTTAGAGTTTAAAGAGACAATGGAGAAAATCGGTGAACCATGTGCACCGTCTCTTGTAGTAGAAAATGTGCAGGATGGTATCGATTTTGCAAATAAAATCGGTTATCCGGTTGTTCTTCGTCCGGCGTATACATTGGGTGGTTCCGGTGGTGGTATCGCCAACAATCAGGTGGAGTTGGAAGAAATTCTGGAAAACGGACTTCGTCTTTCCCGTGTAGGTCAGGTTCTGGTAGAACGTTGTATCTCCGGTTGGAAAGAAATTGAATTTGAAGTAATGCGCGATGGTGCTGGTAACTGTATTACAATCTGTAGTATGGAAAACGTGGATCCGGTTGGTGTCCACACAGGTGATAGTATTGTAGTTGCCCCAGCACAGACATTGACAGATAAAGAGTATCAGATGCTTCGTAGCGCTGCGCTTAATATTATTGATGAATTAGGTATTACCGGTGGATGTAACGTACAGTTTGCATTGCATCCGACTAGTTTTGAATATTGTGTAATTGAGGTTAACCCCCGTGTTAGTCGTTCTTCCGCATTGGCTTCCAAAGCAACAGGTTATCCGATTGCAAAAGTAGCAGCAAAGATTGCACTTGGTTATACTTTGGACGAAATTAAAAATGCAATTACAGGAAAAACATTCGCATGTTTTGAACCTACCATTGACTATTGCGTTGTTAAGATTCCGAGATTGCCATTTGATAAGTTTATTACAGCGAAAAGAACTTTGACAACACAGATGAAAGCAACCGGTGAAGTTATGAGTATCAGTGATAGCTTCGAAGGAGCGATGATGAAAGCGATTCGTTCTTTGGAGCAGCACGTAGATTGTCTGCGTAGCTATGACTTCACAGAACTTTCGAAGGAAGAGTTGCTTGAAAGAATGAAGATTGTAGATGACCAGAGAATCTATATCATTGCAGAAGCCATCCGTAAAGGCATTGACTATGATACGATTCATGATATCACTATGATCGACCACTGGTTTATTGATAAACTGGCTATTTTGACAGAAATGGAAGCAGAACTGGAAAAAGGACCGCTTACGGTTGAACTGTTAAAAGAAGCCAAAAGACTGGAATTCCCGGATAATGTAATCGCAAGATTAACCGGAAAGACAGAAGAAGAAATTAAGAAGATGCGTTATGATAACGGTATTGTTGCAGCTTTCAAGATGGTAGATACTTGTGCGGCAGAATTCGAAGCTACTACTCCGTATTACTACTCTGTATTCGGTTCTGAAACAGAAGTGGTAGAAAGCCATCCGAAAAAGAAAGTATTGGTACTTGGTTCCGGTCCTATCCGTATCGGTCAGGGTATCGAGTTCGATTACTGTTCCGTACATGCAACATGGGCTTTTGCAAGAGAAGGCTATGAGACTATTATCATCAACAACAACCCGGAAACGGTTAGTACAGACTTCGATATTGCGGATAAGCTTTATTTTGAGCCACTTACTCCGGAAGATGTTGAAAACATTGTTAATGTAGAAAAACCGGATGGTGCTGTTGTTCAGTTTGGTGGACAGACAGCAATTAAACTGACAGAAAGTCTTATGAAAATGGGTGTGCCGATTCTCGGTACTCAGGCCAAAGACGTTGATGCAGCCGAAGATAGAGAATTGTTCGATAAGATTCTGGAAGAAACCGAAATTCCAAGAGCAGCTGGTGGTACTGTTTATACAGCAGAAGAAGCCAAAGAAGTTGCAAATCGCTTGGGTTATCCAGTACTTGTTCGCCCTTCTTACGTTCTTGGCGGACAGGGTATGCAGATTGCATTATCCGATCAGGAAATCGAAGAGTTTATGGCGGTTATCAATCGCTATGAGCAGGATCATCCGATTCTGGTAGATAAATATTTACAGGGTAAAGAGTTGGAAGTAGATGCGGTATGTGATGGTACCGATATCTTGATTCCGGGTATCATGGAACACATCGAAAGAACCGGTGTACATTCCGGTGATAGTATTTCCGTTTATCCGGCTCCGACTGTAAGCGAGAAAGTCAAAGAAACGATTGCAGAATACTCAAGAAGACTGGCAAAAGCACTGCATGTTATCGGTTTGATTAATATTCAGTTTATTGCGGTAGACGATGAAGTATATGTTATCGAGGTAAATCCTCGTTCTTCCCGTACCGTACCTTATATCAGTAAAGTAACGGGTATTCCGATTGTAGATTTGGCAACTGAAGTAATTATAGGTAAGAAAATTCGTGACCTTGGATTTGAACCGGGGTTGCAGCCAGCAGCAGACTATTTTGCAATTAAGATGCCGGTATTCTCTTTTGAGAAAATCCGTGGTGCAGAAATCAGCTTAGGACCGGAAATGAAATCTACCGGTGAATGTCTTGGTATTGCGAAGACTTTTAATGAGGCACTTTATAAAGCATTCCTCGGTGCCGGTGTTAATCTGCCGAAATACAAACAGATTATTATTACGGTAAAAGATGCTGATAAAGGGGAAGCAATCGAAGTAGCTCGTCGCTTTGAAAAATTAGGTTATACAATTTATGCAACCAGAAGTACGGCAGCAGCACTGAATGATGCCGGCGTGAAGGCAAGAAAGGTTAATAAGATTCAGCAGGAATCTCCGACTGTTATGGACTTGATTCTTGGACATAAGATTGACCTTGTTATTGATACACCGACACAGGGACGTGATAAGAGCAGAGATGGTTTCTTAATCAGAAGAACCGCGATTGAAACAGGTGTAAACTGTATCACAGCAATGGATACAGCAACCGCTCTTGTAACAAGTCTTGAAAATGCAGCTTCTCAGGGTGAGCTTACACTCATTGATATTGCGACGATTGCAAAGAGAGGTAATTAAAATTTGAACCGGAAGTGAGAAGAATCTCATTTCCGGTTTTCCATTGTGTTAAACGTAGCAGTCAGATGTGTGAAGTGGTATCGGTTTGAATGCTGGTTATATGACAGTGCTAGAAAGGAATATGAGAAGAATGAATGCTGGCAGAAATTATCAGAAAGAACTGGAAAAAATATTAGAGAAAATTTGTTGTCAAAAAAAAGTGGTCGAGACAGATGAAAAGATAAGTGAAGCAGCACAAGTACCGCGGCTTTTTCTGCACAGTTGTTGTGCTCCTTGCAGTAGTTATGTACTCGAGTATTTGCGGGCCTTTTTCAAAATAACAGTATTCTATTATAATCCGAATATTTCTATGGAAGAAGAATATCGTAAACGTGTCGTGGAGCAGAAAAGGTTAATAGCCGCTTATAACGATGCGATTGCAAGCGAGCAGGCACAAGGTTATCCAATCGATATAATAGAAGGCGATTATGAACCGGAGAAATTTTTCCGGATGGCAAAAGGACAGGAGAAATGCCCGGAGGGCGGTGAACGTTGCTTCGCCTGCTATGAGCTTCGGCTTCGAGAAACGGCAAAACAGGCATTAGCAGGCGCGTATGATTATTTTACAACCACGCTTACAATCAGCCCGTTAAAAAATGCGGGAAAACTCAACGAAATCGGGGAAATACTTGCCGAAGAATATGGTATCACATGGCTGCCGTCCGATTTTAAGAAAAAGAACGGTTATAAGCGTTCTATTGAACTGTCGGCGGAGTACGATTTGTACAGGCAGAATTACTGCGGGTGTGTGTATTCCAAAGCGCAAAGAGAGCAGGAAGGGGCTAGGTAGTTGCCCTTTCCGTATAACCGTGTTTTTTTGCCCATGCAAGAAGTTTGGCATTTTCAGCAGCCAGATTGTTGTTTTCAGCAGCCAGATTGTTGTTTTCAGCAGCCAGATTGTTGTTTTCAGCAGCCAGATTGTTGTTTTCGGTAGTAAGATTGTCAATTTCGGCAACGAGGCTGTTGCTTTTTGCAGAGAGGTTGTCAATTTCGATGGCAAGATTATTTGTTTCAACAGTCAAGCGTTTCTTTTCTTCAATCAAGTCAGCCAGCTCTTCCTGTAACTCTGTAACCATCATTCGTTCTTCATTTCTGTCCATAATAAAGAGTTCTTTTGATAACATTTGCGTCAGCTCCTTAGGATTTTGTGTGAAATCAGTGATTTCCTGGTATAGTTCTATAAACATTGGAAAGTGTGTAATAAGATTTTTAATTACTTCTATATCGGTAGTACTTAGAAAGGTCATCCATGCATCTAATAATGTACTGCTATTAGTTATATTATGTTCGATAGAACGAAAAGTGTCAAGACAAATAAAAATGTCTTCATGCAATCCGGCCTCTTTTTTGTAGATTCCTGTATCGAAGGAAGAAATTCGTTTGTGAATATATTTTCCATGAATAGCATGAAATTCTTGTGGGCTTTGTTCCATAAGGACGATGCAATAAACTTTATGCATATCTTTAAAACGAAATTTTTTTAATAGTTTTGCTTTTAATTGGGAATATTGGCGCATAATAACATCTGCTGCATAGCAATCGGCACGGGCAAGGGGAAATTGATATCCAATTTTTTGCATTTCTATGTTGGCATAGCTTAGGTCTTCAAGTTGAACCAGGGCATCCATAATAATATAGCTACCGTGTTCGGCAAGCTGAGAACCTTCTCTGGGCAGAATACTGATAATGTGAACTGAGGTTTCGAATAGTGCAGAGAGTAAAGATTCCAAACGATTTATATGCGCGGCAGGGTCAAAAATTTTCTGAAAAATAGTATCGTATGTAATTTTTAATCCTGATTTTCCCATGCAAAAAGAAACTAATTCATCTTGCATATTTTTGGGTATTTCATGAAAATGATTCCAGACGGAAGGTGATTCTTGAAGATATTGGTGTACAGCTTCTTTTGTTGGAAAGTTAGGGAAAAGATTATTAATAATTGGTTTTGCAGAACTTGCGTTTGCTTTTTTTAACATAGAAAATCCTCCTTAGATATGTTAAATAGAATAAGAATGTTTTTGAAAAATAATCTTGAAAAGAATAGAATATTAGAACTTGAGAAAATTCTAAACAATAGATTAAATGAAAAAACATCTAAGATATAATAGAATAATGCAATAAATAATGCACTGTAAGAATGTTATAGCATAGATTGTCTATAAAATGCAATAGTTTTATTTTGTTTCGTATTTTGTTTTATTTCAGTTTTGTCTTTTTGAGGTTCTTTTTGAATTTGACTTGGCTTTTTATGGAAAGTAGAGTAAAATGGACAGGATAGATTATAAAGATAATGGATTATAGAGAAAATGAACGACAGTAGGGTATAGGAAACTGTACGTAGAAATGAGGATTAAGATGCAGAAAATATTGGATTTGATTTCAGAAGAAATGAAAAAAGCCTTTGAAGCCGCAGGATATAATGCAGATTTAGGTAAAGTAACCTTATCCAATAGACCGGATTTGTGTGAATATCAGTGTAACGGTGCTATGGCAGGTGCAAAACAGTACCATAAGGCACCAATTATGATTGCGAATGAAGTGGCGGAGAAGTTACAGAATAGTGAAGTGTTTGCGGAAGTCAGTGCAGTTGCACCGGGGTTCCTTAATTTAAAAGTAAAAGAACAGTTTGTAAAAGAATATTTACAGGCAATGCGTGATGATGTTAAATTCGGTTTACAGATGCCGGAGAAGACAAAGAAAATCATGGTGGATTATGGTGGACCCAATGTAGCAAAACCACTTCACGTAGGACATCTTCGTTCCGCGATTATTGGCGAAAGTATCAAGCGAATCTGTCGTTATGCAGGACATGAAGTTATCGGTGATATTCATTTGGGAGACTGGGGCTTGCAGATGGGCCTTATTATCACAGAATTACAGAAAAGACAGCCTGATTTAGTTTATTTTGATGAAAACTTTGCCGGAGAATATCCAAAAGAAGCACCTTTTACCATCTCTGAATTGGAAGAGATTTATCCGACTGCCAGTGCGAAGTCCAAAGAAGATGCACAGTACAAAGCAGAAGCAATGGAAGCAACTTATAAATTACAGAGTGGTGTGCGTGGTTATCGTGCTCTTTGGGATCACATTATCAGTGTATCTGTATCTGATTTGAAGAAAAATTACGAGAATTTGAATGTAGATTTTGACCTTTGGAAAGGCGAATCAGATGTTCACGACATCATTCCGGGCATGGTAGAAGCGATGAAAAAGGGCGGCTATGCGTATGAGAGTGATGGTGCACTTGTTGTTGATGTCAAAGAAGAAACTGATACCAAAGAAGTACCGCCATGTATGATTTTGAAATCAGACGGAGCATCTTTATATAATACAACTGACCTTGCGACCATTATGGATCGTATGGAGAATTATAATCCGGACAAACTGATTTATTTGACGGATAAGAGACAGGAACTCTATTTTGAACAGGTTTTCCGTTGTGCAAGAAAGACAGGTCTTGTGAAACCTGAGACAGAGCTTGTACACATTGGATTCGGTACGATGAACGGTAAAGACGGTAAGCCGTTCAAAACAAGAGATGGCGGTGTTATGCGTCTGGAGATGCTGCTGAAAGAAATCAATGAAGAAATGTACCGCAAGATTATGGAAAATAAATCCATGAGCGAAGATGAAGCGAAAGAAACTGCTAAGGTAGTAGCACTTTCAGCAGTAAAATATGGTGATTTGTCCAATCAGGCATCGAAAGATTATATTTTTGATATCGACCGCTTTACTTCCTTTGAAGGTGATACAGGCCCATATATCCTTTATACAATTGTCAGAATCAAATCCATTTTGAACAAGTATAAAGAACAGGGTGGCGATGCGAAACAGACAGTATTGCAAGATGCTGTAAATGCTTCTGAAAAGAGTTTGATGTTAGAAATTTCTAAATTCAATGCCATGTTGGAAACAGCTTACGAAGAAATTGCACCGCATAGAATTTGTGCTTATATCTATGATTTAGCAAATGCATTTAACCGATTCTATCATGAAACCAAGATTTTGACAGAAGAGGATAAAGAGAAACAGGCAGGCTGGATTGCACTTCTTGCACTGACCAGAGATATTCTGGAAACCTGTATTGATTTACTCGGATTTTCAGCACCGGAAAGAATGTAAAAACTGGACACAAAGTATAAAAATACAAAATTTTTCAAATTTTTAAAAAAGTTGATAAAAAGTTTTGAAAATTTGCTTGACAAACTAGTCCTAATAATAGTATACTAGCAGAGCGGGTTGTGAGTACGACCCGCGATAACATGGGATCTTAGCTCAGCTGGGAGAGCATCTGCCTTACAAGCAGAGGGTCACAGGTTCGAGCCCTGTAGGTCCCATATATTATGGCGAGATAGCTCAGTTGGCTAGAGCACACGGTTCATACCCGTGGTGTCGAGGGTTCGAATCCCCCTCTCGCTATTGCAAGATGTCGATAAAGTCGGCATCTTTTTTATTTGTGTGGCATAAGAAATAGAGAAGCTTGAGACGAACTCAATAACACACGGACAAATTTTTCGCAAAACGGCATCTATCACAATCGTCCTTGTTTGCAATATAATTACCTATTCTTTATTCCCCCAAGAATCTTGCTATAATACTCTTCGGTTATCAAATAAAACTTTTGAAAATCTTTATTTTTCCCATTTGTTCATTTATACTCAATCTGTTTTCTGTTAATCTCCAATCCGCGAGTAAGCCATGGCATAAATAGTTATGAAAGTGTTTTACTGCTCTGACTAAGACTTCTTGCTTCTCTTAAATTATACAATTACATAGCATATTATAATACGAACATTTGGTATTATCTTTATCGTTTTTATGTGTAACAGATTTGAAAATCTGTTACACAATAAAAGTTTATCTATTTGGCGAGACTTCTTCCAACAACATATATGCCTGCCAGTATTTCACCAATTGACAATCCCGCAAGAACACCTGCAAAAAAGTCTTTTACATCAGAACCACCCAATAAATGGGATAGAGCAAATGTCGCAATTCCCATTACTACTAGTAAAATTCCGTATAATGTATGTTGCCGATGTTCTAATTCCTGTGTTCGCCTTAATAAATCTATCATTTGCTCCTCATCATATGCGCGGACAATCTTTTCTGCCGTTTCTTCGCCATCCATCAATTCAGCGACTGTAATTTCAAGTTATTCACATAAGTTCTTTACAATACTATAGTCTGGCATACATTTTCCTGTTTCCCATTTTGAAATTGTTTTGTTTGATACGCGAAGCTTTTCAGCTAACTGCTCTTGGGTTAAATTTTTCTCTTTTCTTTTTTGAGATATAAATTTGCCTATAACTAATTGATTCATTTTCTAGATACCTCCATTTGTGTTTTTTTGTATGAAAAGGATATCGTTTTTGGAACAAAAGAAACATCCCCCATTTGGAGAATTTGAGTGGAATTATGCTGTTCTCCATTCAAAATTGTATTTATTGATTATAGCATGTCCTAATTGCTAGAACAATAAGACTTAATTGATAGGAATGCATCTTGTCGGGAGGAGATGTATCTTATTTCTTTTTATTTGAAGTTTGAAAATAGTGTAGTATAATGAAAAACATCCTGATAGTTATAAAGAGAGAAATAGTGCGCAAAGAGCGTGTGTGGAATGGAGGGTGAAATATTTGCAGATTCTCTTTATGAAGTGTATGGTTTACTTATAAATAAAAGTGGTAAGAATCCGAGTCGATTTGTTCTGGAAATGAAAGATAAAGAAGTGGAAAAATATTTTTAGGGAAGAGAGAATATTATACAGGCACCACGATACACCTTTAAATTAGTAGACAATTATGAGGATTTTCAGGAGATAATTTTGCCGGATGGCTGCGAGTTAAAAGAAATTGACTATAATTTGCTTCCTAAAATTTCAGGTAACATTGTACTGGCGTTTTCATGGATCGCTTCAAGTGAGTTCTTATCGAGAGGGAAAGGATTTATTATGAAAAATAAGGTGTTGGTAATAGGGAAAGCTTTTTTATGGAGTTTTTTTGTTTTGTTATTTCCGATTGCATCAGGGGTGTTATCGGTAATTCTTGAATTGGACACAGTTAAAACATTCTTTTTACAGGGTTTTTTTATGGTTTTAGCACTTGTTCCGCCTGTCATTCTTGTTTTGCTTAATAAATGGCATTGGGACGAGATCGGATTCACACAATTTGACTTGCAAAGTTGCAAAAGAGTATTCTTTTTTATTCCGGTTCTTGCCATTTTTATACCTGTAGCGGTGAAAGGATTTTATATAAAATCCATAGAGTATGTACTTGGTAGCTTTTTTCTGTATATGTTCGTAGGGATAGCGGAGGAAGTGTATTTTAGAGGAATTGTTCCTAACTGTTTGAAAAAAGCTTTTTCAATGAAAGAAACGGTGGTACTTTCTACTTTTATCTTTGGAATTGGGCATATAGCAACCGCTTTTGCCGGAGGAAGCACGTTAGAAATTATCTTAACCGTACTGAATGCTTTTATTTTCGGATGGTTGGCAATGGAAATAACCATTTTATCCAAGAATATTGTTCCCGCGATTTTAATACATTTCTTTTTTGATTTTGAAACCAAAATTGTAGCGATAAGTGGTAAGGAATTATTGATTGCAGAAGGGGTTCGAGGAACCATTATGTTTTTGGCAGCAATATGGCTTACTATTATGGTAAATAAAGAAAATAAAAATAGAAGCGTAAGGGTTTGAAAAATGCCCCTACGCTTCTATAATTATTACGCTTTTATGATTATTCTGTTGTAAAGTTATCAAAGTAACCTTGAATTAAGATAATAGGAGTTCCCTTATCGCCGGAGCCGGATGTTAAATCACATAAGGAACCGATTAAGTCTGTTAACTGTCTTGGAGTAGTACCCTGAGAAGCCATGTTACCAACTAAGTTGTCCTGCTTTGTTTTGATGCTGTTAGAAATAGCTTCTTTTAATTCTGCACCGCTTAAGTTAGCGAAATCATTATCTGCAAGGTATTTTAACTTTAATTCATTTGGTGTACCGATAAGACCATCTGTAAATGCCGGAGAAACAACCGGGTCAGCTAATTCCCAGATTTTACCCTGTGGATCTTTGAAAGCACCATCGCCGTATACCATAACTTCTACGTGCTTGCCTGTTTTTTCTAAAATAGAAGACTGGATATCAAGCACTAAATCTTTACATTCGTTCGGGAATAACTTGATTTTGTCTTCTGTTGATTTGTTAGAACCAAGCAGACCGTATTTTGTGTTGTAGCCGCTTCCGTTTACAGAAGCATTCAGAATATCATCTAAACCACATACCACTTTAGCACCGGCTTCTTTCAGGATACGTTTGGTACGCACTCTTGTATGAATGTCACAGTTGATAACACAGTCTGTATAGTTGAGAATTGTTTTTGCCTGATTCGCAAATACAACTTCTACTTCAGCGCCAGCCTCTTTGATGATACTTGAATAGTATTCTACATAGTCAACACCTGTAAATTCATGTTTATTTTCACCAAATAATTCACGGTATTTTTCTAAAGATAAAACATCGGAATAAGGATTGATGCCTGCTTCATCTAACTGGTCATATGTGAGTAAAGCATTACCAACTTCATCACTTGGATAGCTTAACATGAGTACCACTTTTTTGCATCCCATTGCAATACCTTTTAAATTGATTGCAAAACGGTTACGGGAAAGAATTGGGAAAATAACACCAACGGTTTCTCCACCTAATTTTGCTTTTACATCAGCAGCAATATCCTGAACAGATGCATAATTTCCCTGTGCACGAGCTACAATGGATTCTGTCAATGCGATTACGTCTCTGTCACGAAGCTCAAAACCTTCACTCTGTGCAGCGGCCAAAACGCTTTCTACTGTAATATCTACCAGGTTATCTCCTTCACGGATGATAGGACCACGGATTCCTCTTGAAATAGTACCTACTCTTCTTTCCATTTTTTACCTCATTAACTTTTTTATTATTTTCTGTTGGGCTAAACTTCGATTTCATCGATAGTTTATTAACCATAGAATATTATACAAGGGAAGAGAAATTTATACAATAGTACGTGTTATTAGAATTTATTGTATATGATATAAGTACAGATTATAAAAAAGAAAGCAGATTTTTTTGATTAAAAATTTTTATAATGGCAATTCTTTCATAGGATATTAGAGAAAAGTGTGGTATGATATAGATAATGCAAAGTAACTTATAGCATAATCTGTTCATCGTGGAGGAATGGCATGAGAAAGACAGCATTGATTACGGGAGCATCCTGTGGACTTGGGTATGAGTTTTCCAAAATTTTTGCAAGTGAAGGATATCATCTTGTTCTGGTAGCCAGGAGCGAGGGTAAACTTTATATTATGAAAGAAAAACTGGAAAAAGCATACGGAATAAATGTTTATGTCTGTGCGGAAGATTTGTCAAAAGAGAATGCGGCAAAACGTGTATGGGATTATGTACAAGAGAAAAAAATTACAGTTGATGTGCTAATCAATGATGCTGGATTTGGTGATTTTGGCAAATTTGCAAGCAGTGATTGGGAGAAACAGTATAGTATGTTGCAGGTCAACATTGCAGCCCTAACGCAGTTGACACATTTGTTTTTGAAACCAATGATAGAACGAAGACAAGGTAAGATTTTAAATCTTGCATCCATTGCAGCGTTTATGCCGGGACCTATGATGTCTGTTTACTATGCGACGAAGGCATATGTTCTTTCATTCACAGAAGCCCTTTCCGTAGAACTGCGTGGAACCGGAGTATCTGTGACTGCGCTTTGTCCCGGACCGACGAATACCGGTTTTGCAAAAAGTGCAGAGCTTGGTAAATCAAGAATATTTAAAGCTTTTGAAAAAACAACAGCACGTTCCATTGCGGAATACGGCTATGAGGCTTTGATGACAAAGAAAGTCGTTGCCGCACCGAGCAGGAAGAATAAATTAACACTTCTGGCAGTCAGAATATTACCAAGGGCAGTTGTGAGAAGGATTGTTTATATGATACAGAAATAAGGAATACCGGAGAAGCTGGAAAGAGATTCTCCGGTTATATTTTACTTGAGTTTCCGCAAAATGTAATTTCAAAATGAATATAACTTCCAAAAGCACCAATCTGCCGTTTTTTTGAAACTTTAAGAATGGCAGTTCTTTGAATAGAGGCACTTTAATAAGCCCCGTCGGAACCGGACTTTGGGAGA
>JAFSHK010000054.1 GCA_017440375.1 Lachnospiraceae bacterium | reverse complement strand
TATTATGCCACAGAAGAAAAATCCGGATATTGCTGAGTTAGTAAGAGGTAAGACGGGGAGAGTATATGGGGCTTTGATTTCCATTCTGACAACTATGAAGGGAATTCCACTTGCGTATAATAAGGATATGCAGGAAGATAAAGAATTAACCTTTGATGCAATTGATACCGTAAAAGGTTGTTTGGCATTGTTTGAAGGTATGATGAAAACGATGAAGTTCAATAAACCTGTTATGGAGAAAAGTGCCATGATGGGCTTTACCAATGCTACGGATGCTGCCGATTATCTGGTAGTAAAAGGCGTGCCTTTCCGTGATGCACACAGTATCATTGGTAAACTGGTGTTATACTGCATTGATAAAAATTGCAGTATTGATGATTTGACAATTGAAGAACTGAAAAGTATTAGTCCGGTATTTGAAGAGGATGTATTTGATGCAATCAGCTTAAAAACTTGTGTAGAAAAGAGATTGACTGTCGGTGCACCGGGCCCGGATGCGATGCAGAAGGTGATTCAGATAGAAAAAGAATATCTTGCCAATGACTGGCATAATGAGGAGGAGAAATAAAGTATGAGTGAAAAATTAAAAGTAGGTATTTTAGGTGGAACAGGTATGGTTGGACAGAGATTTATCTCATTGCTCGAAAATCATCCATGGTTTGAAGTAACAACAATTGCAGCAAGCCCACGTTCCGCAGGCAAGACATATGAAGAGGCAGTCGGCGACAGATGGAAAATGACAACACCAATGCCGGAAGCTGTAAAGAAAATTGTCGTTTTAAATGTAAATGAAGTAGAAAAAGTAGCAGCAGAAGTTGATTTTGTATTTTCAGCAGTTGATATGACAAAAGATGAAATCAAGAAAATCGAAGAAGCATATGCAAAAACAGAGACACCGGTAGTTTCTAACAACAGTGCACACAGATGGACACCGGATGTTCCTATGGTAGTGCCGGAAATCAATCCGGAACATTTTGATGTAATCGAATCTCAGAAGAAGAGACTTGGTACAACAAGGGGATTTATTGCGGTAAAACCAAACTGCTCTATTCAGAGTTATGCACCGGTTCTTACAGCATGGAAAGAATTTGAACCATATGAAGTGGTAGCAACAACATATCAGGCAATTTCCGGAGCAGGTAAAACTTTCAAAGATTGGCCGGAAATGGTAGAAAACGTAATCCCATATATTGGTGGTGAAGAAGAAAAGAGTGAAAAAGAGCCACTTAGAATCTGGGGTAAAATTGAGAATGGTGAAATTGTTCCTGCAACAAGTCCTGTTATTACATGCCAGTGCGTGCGCGTGCCCGTATTAAATGGACATACAGCAGCGGTATTTGTTAAATTCAAGAAACAGCCTACCAAAGAGCAGTTGATTGAGAAATTAGTAAACTTCAAAGGACTTCCACAGGAATTAGAACTTCCTAGTGCACCGAAACAGTTTATTCAGTATATGGAAGAAGATAATCGTCCACAGGTACAGCTTGACGTTGATTTTGAAAAAGGTATGGGTGTCAGTGTAGGACGTATTCGTGAAGACAGTGTATATGATTGGAAATTTATCGGTCTTTCTCATAATACGGTACGTGGTGCTGCCGGTGGAGCAGTTCTTTGTGCAGAAACATTGAAGGCAAAAGGATATATTACTAAGAAATAGAGTGTTGTATAGAAATAAAAGTGTAGAACTGAAGAATTGCAGAAGTGAAGATGAAAAAGTAAGTAATAAAACGAGGGGCAAAACCACTGTTTTCTGGGGAAAAAATGGTGGTTTGGTGTAAAGATATGAGTGATTTACGGTATCAGTTAGATTTACTGAGTGCCATGAATAAAAAGTTGCAAAGGGATGAAAAGATGCTTCGTTTGATTTGCGAAACATCTAACAGTGCTTTTCTTTATTATAGTTATGAAGAAGGCACTGTGCAGACCATTGCGAATTGGGATTATTTTTTCGACTTTAAAGTTACGAATAAGATGGATTTTACAAAATTCTATGATTGTGTAGAAGAAAAGTATATTTCTCCACTTCGTGAGGCTCTTTTTATTGAAAAAAGAGGTATGAAATCCACTACCATTGATGTTAAAATGAAAGAAAGTAAGATGTGGGTGGAAGTAGAAACGAGCATTATTTATAATGAGCAGGGGTATCCTACTGATAAAATTGTTCGTTTTAAAGATGTGACAAAGTTTAATTCACAGAATGATGAATTGACTTATATGGCATATTATGACATGTTAACAGGTTTGTACAATAGAAATTATTTTGTACGTCTTCTGGGTGAATTTGTACGTCGCGCCAAAGAGGAAAATGAAACAGTAGCGGTAATGTTCATCGATTTGGATGATTTCCGCAAAATGAACGATGGACTGGGCATTATTATTGGAGATGAAATTGTACAGATATTTGGACAGTTTCTATCAGAACTTTCAAGTGATAACGTTATTGTTTCTCATTTTAATAGCGACATCTACTGTATTGGTATCTATAATCCATGCGGCTCAAGAAGTATAGATGTTATATATAAGAAAATACAGGATAGACTTGCAAAGCCGTTTCGATTAAGTAATGGACAGGAACTTCCTCTGTCTGTTAGTGTTGGTGTTGCAGAATATCCGGAAGCAGCATCGAATACATTAGAATTGATTAATTGTGCAGAAATTGTAATGTTTAAAGCAAAATCTTCCGGTAAAGGAAAAATTCAATATTTTGAAGGTTCCATTTTAGAAGACTTTTTGCAGAATGTTACGATTGAAACAAAGTTGAAGGAAGCGGTTTTTTCACAAAACTTTTTGATGCATTTTCAACCGCAATTCCATACAACAGATAAGATGCTTCGAGGGGTAGAAGCGTTGATTCGTTGGAAAGATGAAACCGGTAAAATGATACGTCCGGATATTTTCATTCCGATTGCCGAGAAAAATGGCACCATTGTTCCAATCGGCACATGGGTTATGGAGGAAAGTATTAGAATTTATTCTGAGTGGAAGAAGAAATATCATTATCCGATGATAATATC
>JAFSHK010000053.1 GCA_017440375.1 Lachnospiraceae bacterium | reverse complement strand
TATTTTGTATACCCAAACATCCTGATATCCATGATTTTTGGTCTAGGGGAATGGCATAGACTTAGATAATATCTCTATGAAAAAAAGAAAATGTAAGAAAAAGCGAGTTAACAAGAGAAAAACAAAGATTATTATGGGAGGTATCCATATGGATAAGAAGTACAATTTTGAAAGTACAGAGAAGGAATTAGAGCAGTTTTGGGCAGAACAAGAAATTTACAAGTATCGAAACGGAAAGAATAAAAAGATTTTTTCAATTGATACGCCACCACCAACCGTAAGTGGAAAATTGCATATAGGGCATGTTTTTTCCTATACGCAGGCAGAAATGATTGCGCGATTTAAACGCATGCAAGGATATGATGTATTTTATCCCTTTGGCTTTGATGATAATGGTTTGCCGACAGAACGTCTGGTTGAAAAGGATGAGAAGATACGGGCAAACTCGTTACCAAAAAGTGAATTTCGCTTTAAATGTATGAATACGATTGAGAAATATGAGAGCGAGTTTAAAAATTTGTGGAAACGTTTAGGGTTCAGTGTTGATTGGAATTTGCAATATCAAACGATTTCGGATCTATCACAGAAAATATCACAGAAATCCTTTATTGAATTAGCAAAGAATCATAAAGCATACATGAAAGAATCGCCGGTATTGTGGTGTACCGAGTGTCAAACATCTATTGCACAAGCCGAGTTAGAAACAAAAGAGTGGGAAACAACATTTAATTATTTAAGCTTTAAGACATCACGTGGCGATTTGTTGATCGCAACTACAAGACCGGAATTACTGGCAGGTTGTGTTTGCATTTTTGTTCATCCGGAGGATACAAGATATAAGGAATATGTAGGACAGAAAGCGAAAGTACCTTTATACGATTTTGAAATTCCGATATTAACAGATGAAACGGTTTCCATGGATAAAGGAACCGGTGCAGTAATGTGCGCAACATTTGGCGATTCGACGGATGCTTTGTGGTATCAAAAGCATAACCTTCCATACAAGAAGATCATTATGCAAGACGGAACCATTCAGGAAAATGTTTCATTTATTGGTGGAATGAACATCCAAAAAGCAAGAGAACACATCATTGAACTTTTGCGTGAAAAAGGGCTTCTTGTTAAGCAGGAGGAAATTAGTCATGCAGTTGCCATTCATGAGCGTTGTGGAAATGCTGTTGAATTTATTCCTTCGAAGCAATGGTATATTGACGTACTAACGGAAAAAGAACGTTTTCTGAAAGCTGCTGATGAAATTAACTGGCACCCGGAGCATATGAAGAACCGGTATAAGATATGGGTAGAAAATTTGAAATGGGATTGGTGTATTTCAAGACAGCGATATTTCGGAGTTCCGTTTCCGGTTTGGTACTGCTTGGAGTGTAAAAAGCCAATTTTTGCAGAGGAAGAACAGTTACCTGTAAATCCTTTGGAAAGTCAGCCGTTACACGCTTGTGAATGTGGATGCAATGAGTTTATTCCGGAAGAGGCTGTTTTTGATACTTGGGCAACATCATCGGTTACTACCTTAATCAATGCAAGATATGGCAAAGAAAATGATATTTCGAATCAGATTTTTCCAATGGGTATGCGGTGCCAGGCGCATGAGATTATCCGTACATGGGCGTTTTATTCCATTGTAAAAAGCTTGTATCATACGGGTAAGATTCCATGGAAGGATATCATGATTAGCGGATTTGTTTTAGCAAAACCGGGTGAGAAAATAAGTAAATCTAAGGGTAATGACGCAAATTCACCTATGACGTTAATTGAGACACATTCTGCTGACGCCGTTCGTTATTGGGCGGCAAACAGTAAGCTTGGAACAGATACTTTTTTTAGTGAAGAAGAGCTCAAGATATCCAAAAGGTTTATAAACAAGTTATATAATGCTGCGAAGTTTGCAATTATGCAGCTGGAAGATTTTGAAAGACCAAAGCAGTATGATGCAGAGAAATTGTTGCCAATTGATAGATGGATTTTACAGCGGGTAAATGAAACAACAATCAATGCCATAAGTCTGTTGAATGATTATGAGATTGGTCAGGCCAGACATGAAATCGATAATTTGTTTTGGAAGGACTTCTGTGATTATTATATAGAAATCGCAAAAGAAAGATTATATCAACCCCAAAAGCATGGAGTGGAACAGAGATATTCCGGACAAATTGCAGTATACTACAGCTTGCTTGGAATTTTAAAATTATACGCTATTTACACGCCTTATGTAACGGACTATATTTATCAGAGTTTTTATAGAAAATACGAAGAAGAAATTTCATTACATCAAACCATTTGGGAGACAAAACCAAAAGAGGAACTGTATATAGAATTTGGCGAGCATTTGAAAGAAGTTATTGCTACGGTTCGCAAAAATAAGACGGAAAATCAGATGTCATTGAAGGAAAATATCCCGGAAATCATCATAACTTGCCCGAAGAAGTTCAGAGATTTCTATAAGAAGTCGGAGAAAGATATAAAAGCTTGTACGGTAGCAGAAAAGATTATTGTAAGAAATTGAATGGAAATTGAGTGCAAGGAAATGAAAGCTTGCTTTTTAATTTAGTCGGGCAAGGTACCTGTTACGCATGAAGAATCCAGCTTGGCGCCCGACTAAACGAGAAAAAAGCCAAAAAAATCGGGTACAAGCCATATGAGCGAGAAAAAGATAGTGCAATCATACATGGCTTGTACCCTTCTTTTTAGTTAGATTCCAAAATTACAAAATCCCATCCGTTTATCGTAAGTTCATCTCCGTCTTTGATGGATTTATTCTGCATAAGCAAGTTGCATTCGTTAGACGCAGTACTATGGTGAATAACCGTCTGTGCATCATCAGAATAATTGAAGTAATATGTGATTTCTTTGCCGAAGTCATTGATTCCCTTTTTGATGATAATAGGAAACTGTACTTCCGGGAGTTTGATGGATGCTTCTTTGCAGAGGAAACGTAACAAATCGTTCAGAAGAGGCTTATTAAAGTAGCAGCCTAAATAGGTTGCAGTTCCCTTGCCATACTGATTGTGCGTAATAGCAGCATAATTTCCCCATTGACGATGGTTGTAAGAAGCCAGAACTTTGGCAGTAGTAGGCTGTAACAGTTCCATCCAGTAGTGAACACAGTCATTCACTATGGAGATGTCGGAATCTGTTTTCGACTCCATGTTTGCTATCTGTGGAATAGCAAGATCTTTTAAACCAACATGAACGGCATCGGTAAACTGGTCGTAGGTCATACCGAAACATTCAGTCAGACCATGCGGCTGGTCGTCGGCATAAATTTTTAACATAGGATTTGAAAAGGCAGTTTTGAAGGTAGATATCAGATGACCGCCTTCTTTTACATAGCTTTTCAAAGCATCTATCAGTGTTTCAGAAGCACTATAAAGTGCCGGCGTAATAAGCATTTTGTATTGACTAAACAAGTCGGTATCGTATTCGGATAAAATATCGCACTCAATGTTAAGTTTGTAAAGAGCATCATAAAGCCATCTTACAACATCATTGTAATCGAAGTTAGAGTTTTCCTTAATTTTAAACCACTGTAATCCGGTCAGGGATTCGTTTGATAAAAGCATGGCAACCGGAGCTTTTTTCTGAAGATTCTTTAAATGACTGCCGTAGTCAACAAAATCTTTACCAATCTGACAAGCTTCTCTATAAGTTGCATTTTCTTTCAGGTTGTGGCTTAATACGCCTTTCCAGTAGGATTCAATAGCGTTGTGAATGGAGTGCCAATGCCAATACATTACAGAATTGGAGCCGGAAGCCAAGTGACTGAAAGCTTGCAAGCGAAGCTGTCCCGGATAATGCAGCCAGCCGTGATTTCCCTGTGCTTCGGTTTCCAGAATGAAGTAGTTGGTCTTCTTAATAGAGCGGGCGATAGCACCACCTAAACTGATTTCTGCTCCGGTTAAATCCTGTGCTGATGGATGGTAAATATCAAATCCTGCTACGGTTAGCGGTTTTGCTGCTTCCCATTGATTGACTTCGGACTGTAAGCCGTAAGAATATCCACGCCAGCTATAATCGAAATTCTGAGTGATGAACTGATCCGGACGGGCATATTCTTTCACAATAGCACATTGCCATGCAAGGAAATCGGTCACTAATTTACGCTGGAACTTCTGATATTCGGCACCTAAAGAGCCATTTATCGTACCGCGCACATCCGGGAAATCTTCCCAAGCATTGATACGGTTACTCCAATAATCCAGACCAAATTCATGATTTAAGGCATCTAAATCGTTGTGGAAAATTTCTTTTAAATATTCTACGAATTTTGCCTGTGCATAAGTGCTGCAAGTATCGTAGGATTTGGTTTCGTTATCAAGCTGGAAGCCAATGACGTGTTTGTATGGTTTTACTTCCTCCATCAGTTTACGAATGATGATTTCTGCATGTTTCAAATACATCGGATGTGTGATATCCATATTTTGGCGATGACCATAAATACCTTCACCGCCATGTGTCAAAGCAAGGATGTCCGGATGCTTTGACACAAGCCATGTCGGAATTGCATAAGTCGGTGTGCCTATAATTACCGCAATACCATGCTTTTCTGATGCTTTTAACATTCGATGCAGATGTGTGAAATCAAAAACCCCCTCCTGTGGTTCCCAAGTACTCCATGTGGACTCTGCGATACGGATGACGTTCATGTTAGCCTTTTTCATCATTTCCATATCTGTTTCGATTCTGTCATACGGCAGATATTCATCATAATATGCTGCCCCAAACAATAACTTTTCTGTTTTCATAACCCCATTCCTCGCTTTCATTTATAATTTATTGATATACAATTTTTTTATCCATCTTGAATAAAATCCCCAATTTCAAATTGTATATATTACCTATTGAAATCTATCTGCGCAACTGATAATCTAATATTAGAGCAACCGTTTGCGCAAATGTGTTATAAAGATTGTAACATGAAAAAACAAATTGGTAAAGAGAGAGAATAGTTATGCGCAAAGAAACGTGCGTAGAAATGAGGATTAGAATGGATGAAAGAAATCTGACAATCGGGGATATTGCAAAAGAACTTGGTGTATCAAAGACAACCGTTTCCAGAGCGATTTCGGGAAAAGGGCGAATTGGTGCAGAAACAAGAGAAAAGGTTTTGCAATATATTGAAGAACATAATTACAGACCGAATGTAATTGCAAAAGGTCTTGCGCAATCCAGAACATTTAATATCGGTCTGGTTATGCCGGGTGATTATAATGTAGTAGAGCTTCCTTTTTTCCAAAACTGTATGCTCGGCATTAGTAAAGTAGCATCATCAATGGATTATGACGTACTGATTTCGGTTGTAACAACAGAAGATATTTCACAGTTACAGCGTGCAGTTATCAATCATAAAATCGATGGTGTGATTCTGACAAGAACTTTGGTCGATGATACACCGGCACAGTATTTAAAAGAGATGCAGATTCCTTTTGTGGCAATTGGTAGTACGGACGAACGTTCCATTATTCAGATTGATAACGACCACAGAAGTGCATGTAGAGAGCTTACCGAGAATTTGCTTGTGCAAGGAATGAGAAAGATTGCTTTGATTGGTGGAAATCAGAGTTATATGGTTACCAGAAATCGATTGGGCGGATTTATGGATGCTTATACAAGACAAGGACTTGAGCCGGAGAAGGAGCATATTTATTTGGATGTAGAAGATGGGGCAATGGTCAAAGCATTGGTACAGAAAATGATTGCAGAGGGAATTGAGTGTATTATTGCTATGGATGATTATTTGTGCAGTTGTGTTTTGAATACATTGCAACAGCAGCAAGTCAGTGTACCGGAGCAGGTGAAGATAGCTTCTTTCTATGACAGTTCTTTTCTGGAGAATCATATTCCTTCTATTACATCGATTCAGTTTGATGTAGAGGAACTTGGCAGAATGACTTGCAAAACCTTGCTTGGTATTATAGAAGGAGAAGACGTACCGGAGAAGTCATTACTTGGCTATGAAATATCTATGCGCGATTCAACAAATAATTGTGCAAAATAGATAATTTAAGAATTGATAAATAGGCAAATATATACATTGACAATAAGGATTCGTTTTGGTATCCTAAGTACATGAACAACCGATTGCGCAAAACACGACACCAAATATTGTCGAAACGCAGCGATATAACCGCTCAACCGTTTGCGCATTGGTAAAAGAAAACGACACAAAAATAGAAAAATAAAAAAATTAATGGAGGGCATCATGGAGAATAAGTTTATTGTCAACATTATCCATCGTCCGGAAATGGTTCCTGAGTATGCAGAGAAGGTAACCGGACACGGCAAAGAAGAGGATATCGGAAGAAAAGCGCTTCTGACCGAATCTCTCGACATTTTCAAAACACAGCAGGACATTGCACACAAGAATGGACTGAAAACTACCATTCAGATGACTTATGCTTCTTTATTTAATGACGAAGCAGTAGAACTTGCAAAAGCAGATCATGAGAAATACGGAGATGAAATCGCATTGTCTTTACTTGGATTACCATGTGAAGAATTCCGTGCAAAATATAAGACAAAAGATTTCTGTATCTGGATGTTCTCTATGGAAGATAAAAAAGCTATCGTGGATGATGTTTTTGGTAAATTCCATGATCGGTTCGGCTTTTATCCGGAATCAACAGGTTCTTATTATATGGATGCAGAGTTGATTAACTATATCAAAGAGAAATATCCGATGGTAAAATGTGCAGTTGCGACATGTTGGGAAGAAGGACCAAAAGCATATCACACATGTAACAATTCCTGGTATACATTCATGGATGGCGGTCCGTGGGCACCGTGGATTCCAAGTAAACAGAATGTACATGCTCCGGCAGCAAATGAGGCAGAAGACAGCGGTATCGTAGCAATTCCACATTTGTCCCGTGACTTGATTGCATGTTATGACGGCAATGGTTCCAACTTCGGAACACATCCGCAGAACGTACTTCGTAGTATGAGTTATGATTCCAAGACTTGGGAATATCCATATCTCTACAACTTAATCGATCAGTACCGCGACCTTGCAAAATACAACAATGGCTACGCATACAATATGATGTTTGTAGGACCGGGCTGGATGAACAAAATGGGTCGTTGGGAAGCTCCATACGAATTACTTCTGAAATCTTACGAAGATGGTATGGCTTACTACGGACAGTTGAAAAAAGAAGGTAAACTGGATGATATGACAATGGCAGAGTTTGCTGATTACTATCGCCAGAAAAAAACATTAACTGAGCCGGAATGTGCTCTTTGGAGAGATATTTTATACGGTTCTGACAAACAGTTATTCTGGTACTGCGATCCATTCATGCGAGTTTGCGCAAATATGGATCAGGGTGGTGCAATTGTTGACCTTAGACCATATGCAGCAAAATTGGAGTGGCCGGTAGGTATCGGTACAAAACATGTAACAGATGCTTCTTATCCATTCCTGATTCAGGAAAAATACAGAGCAGGTTATTTCACACACTATGCAGGTGAAGGTACGGTAAGAAGTGCGAAATTAACTTACAAGGGTGAAGAAGTTGACTTGTGTCTGTGCAGAACAAAAGCACATTTCTCACAGGAAGGAAATACAAGAATTTTAACTTTGGATCCGGTTGATATTGAATTCTACGATTTAACTGTAAAATTACAGACAAAGATGTATTTTGAAGAAGGAAGTTCCAATATCAAGATTGAAAGAACAATCTTAGAAATGAGCGATCCTACTGCAGAAGTAGAAATCAATGAATATATGGTAGCTTGTTACGGTACAACAGAATACTCTGAAGACATGAGCAATATCACATTGACATGTACCGATGGCAGTGCAACAAAAGAAATCAAATACGCATATAAATGTCGTGAAGAACAGATGGAAGGCGCAACAGAAGTTATCTCTGTTATCCCTGAAATTGAAACAAGAGTTTCTTTAAGCTGTGAGAAGAAGGATGCAGTTGGATATATTAAGGAAGGTTATGCATTCTCACCTATGTTTACATTAGGTTATACAACCAAGTTGAAAGATAAGGAGGTATTTGCAACATGGCTCAATCTGGCAAAGGCAAATTAAATTACAGATGTCCCTCCTGTTTTATGAGAGATTTGGATATCGACATGTTTTATGATAAAGAGAAAAAAGAATATCACTGTATCCGTTGTCAGTATGTTGGAACAGAAGAAGATGTTCTTGAGAAAAATGAATTAGTAAGATTTCGTTACAGAGATGCAATGAAACGTTTCACAAAATTCGATTTTGATTAAGTCTATATTATTTATCTGGAAGAATGGCTCGTAAGGAGTCATTCTTCTCATAAACAGAGTTGTTTGGGAGAGAGAAAATATGGAATATATTAAAGGAATGGATATTTCAACCTTGAAAGAAGTAGAAGCTCTCGGTGGAAAATTCTACGACAAGGGTGAAGAGAAAGATGTTCTGGACATATTAAAAAGTTATGATGTGAATTATGTACGTCTTCGTCTGTGGAACGATCCTTATTCCGAAGATGGAAAACCTTATGGTGCAGGTACCAATGATTTACCTGTTACTATCGAACTGGCCAAAAGAGCTTTGGCAAAAGGTATGGGAGTTTTGCTTGATTTGCATTACAGCGATTTCTGGGCAGATCCGGGCAAGCAGCGTGTGCCAAAGGCTTGGAGAGGTATGAATGAAGCACAGCTTGAACAGGCTGTTTATGATTTTACCAAGGAAACTTTAGAAGCATTGAAAGAAGCGGATGCCTATCCGACGATGATTCAAGTTGGCAATGAAGTGACGAATGGTTTACTTTGGCCATACGGCAAAGTACCAAACTATGATAATATTGCAAGATTTATCAGTGCCGGCATCCGTGCTGTCAGAGCAGTAGATAAAGAAATGCCAATCATGATTCATCTGGACAATGGAGGAAACAACGCACTGTATCGTGAGTGGTTTGACCATTTCATAGAAAAAGGCGATGATTTTCAGATTATCGGATTATCTTATTATCCATTCTGGCATGGCTCTTTGGATGACCTTAGCAATAACATGAATGATATTGCAGTTCGTTACGGAAAAGAACTTGTGGTAGCAGAGGTTTCCATGGGTTATACGATGGAAGATTATGCTGCTTATGAAAAATTAGAGCCACATGAACGCAAAGGTATGGCAACAAAGCCGGAATTGGTGGAAAAAATCGAGTATCCGATGACAAAGGAAGGACAGAAAGCTTTCTTGGAAGACTTCTTTAGCAGAATCGAAGCAGTTCCGGAAGGAAAAGGAAGAGGTTATTTTTATTGGGAAGCAGCATGGATTCCGGTAGCGGGTTCCGGATGGGCAACCGATGAAGCACTTGCTTTTATAGAAGAAAAAGGCCCATGTGGTAACGAATGGGCAAATCAAGCATTGTTTGATTATGATGGAAATACACTTCCGGCACTTGATGCAGTCAGAGACTACCAGCCGAAAGTGTAATAACCAATAGAGTTATTTCAATTATTTTACATGAGTTAAATGGCTCTGACAGTTGCGGTAGAGCTTCTTAATATCAATTGAGGACGTAGCATAGTTTTGCTGATGGATGTATGATTGATCAGGGAGTGAAGAGTATAATAACCACTTCGTCCCAGTTCAAGTCTGTCCTGTCTGATGGTGGATAACGGTGGCGTCAATTTGGCTGAGAGCGGAATGTCATCGAAGCCAATGACACTGATATCTTCCGGCACACGAAAACCGCGTGCCCGACACTCGGCAATGACACCGGAAGCGATTAAATCATTACCACATAAAATAGCTGTGGCACCTTGTGCGAGAAGAATGCCTAAATATTCTTTCGCACAATCTGCTGCGTAATAACCGTAAGGCATCATTTCTTCTTTAACAGGAAGATTATGAGCGGTCATACTATCAATAAATGCTTGCTTACGCTGTTCTGAAATCATGGAATGAGCAGAACCGTTCAAAAAGGCAATTGTTTTATGACCAAGTGAGGTGAGATGCTCAATTGCATCATCGATACCTTCGAAGCTATCCGTTCCAACATAGCAGACATTCGGATTTTTCTTGATATAATTGTCAAGAAGCGTAGTTGGTGTAGTGGTAGTGTCCAGTTGGGCAATCCAGTCATCTTGAAGAGCGAAGCCTACGAGAAATGCACCTACATAACCATGCCTTAACATATAATTGTCATATTTTTCAGTTGATTGGAATAGCGGAGTGACAGGTGTGACGGTAACATCATACTGCTCTTTGAAGGCAGATTGTTTGAACCCGAGCACAATATCATAACCGAATTGTTCCGGAGTTTCATACTCTATATTTTCAATAAAAAGACAAATTTTTTTATTTGTTTTAGAACGCATTTGTTTCGTGGTGTAACCCATTTCCACAGCAGTATCCAGAACGGTCTGGCGAAGCTGTTCGCTAATGTCATTTGCGCCGTTTAATCCCTTAGAAACGGTGCTGACTGAGACACCCAGCCGATTTGCGATATCTTTAATTGTAGCCATTAGTTTATTCCTTATCTTATTGTTTTTTAGGGGATTAATATTGAGCAAAAATACAAATAACTAGGTTGAATAAAGTATAGCGAATTAAAAAAAATTTTTCAAGTTATACACAGAAAACAGAGTTTGCTTTTTTTGAGATTTTGTTTGAAATATACAAAAATAGGTTATAATATATAGCAATAATGGAAAAAATAAGTATAAAAACAAAGCTTTAGTTGACAAAATGGGGTGAAAAGTGGTAAATTTAACTCAGATACGAAAGTTTACGAAAATAATTTTTCTATAAAATTTTCGTAAAAGGTTCGCAATGGGGGATATAAAGAGTGGGAGCAAAGCCATTGACCAGAGGAGCTGGCATACTATTATCCATAACAAGTTTACCATCGTCATATGGAATTGGCACATTGGGAAATGCGGCTTATCGGTTTGTAGATTTCTTGGCTGACTTGAAACAGAAGTATTGGCAGATTTTACCGATGGGACCGACCAGTATCGGAGATAGTCCGTTTCAGTCACTATCTGCGTTTGCAGGAAATCCATATTTTATAGATTTGGATGACCTTATAGCAGAAGGCTTGTTGCAACAGGAAGAAGTTGCTGCTTATAACTGGGGAAGTAATCATGCGAATGTAGATTACAGTATTCTATATGAAAACAGATTTTCGGTGTTAAAGTTGGCCTATGAACGATTTGACCGAAATAAGAAAGCGTATCGGGAATTCTGTGAACGCGAAAAAAGTTGGTTAGAAGATTACAGTTTATTTATGGCGCTGAAAGAATTCTTTGGCAACAAGGCATGGAACCATTGGGACGAAGACTTGAAGACCAGAGAAGAGACAGCATTGCAGGAATATAGAGAAATTTTAAAAGACCAGGTGGCTTTTTGGAAGTTCTGCCAATTTGAATTCTTTAAACAATGGTACGCACTTAAGAAATATGCGAACCAAAAAGGAGTTCAAATAATAGGTGATATGCCTTTCTATACTGCATATGACAGTGCTGATGTGTGGGCGCATAGAGAAAACTTTCAATTAAATGCAGATGGTGAAATAGAATATGTAGCAGCCGTGGCACCGGATACCTTTTCTGAAAAAGGGCAGGTGTGGGGCAATCCTCTTTATGAATGGGGACACATGGAGAAGGAGAATTTCTCCTGGTGGCAGAAAAGAATGGAACAGTATGCTGCAATGTATGATGTAATCAAGTTGGATCATTTTAATGGCATTGTGAAGTATTATAGTATGCCCATTGGAAAAAATGATGCCAGATATGGCAAGTGGATGAAAGGACCGGGGAAAAAGCCGGCAGATGTACTTGCCCAAGCAGCAGGAGAAAGACAGATTATTGCAGAAGATATAGGAACTGTAATACCGGCAGTCCGAAAGATGGAACAAAAGTATGACTGGTATGGTATGAAAGTAATGTTGTTTGCCTTTGACGGCGATGCAGGAAATGAACATCTTCCGCATAATTATACTAACACACAGCTTGTAGTTTATGCCGGAACCCATGATAATGATACAATTGTTGGGTACTATCGGGATAAAACAGAATATGAGCTGGCATATATGTATTCTTATTTAGATGTGAATAAGAAAGAAGATATCGCAGATGCTATTATCAGAGAAGCATATTCTTGTATCGCAGATATCGTTATCCTACAAATGCAGGATATTTTACAGCTTGGTAATGAGGCAAGAATGAATCAGCCGTCTACGGTGGGTATCAATTGGAAGTGGCGTGTCTTAAATGATTCGCTTACCGAAGAAAGAAGAAACTGGATTCGGACATTGACAGCACTTTATAAGCGATAAACATAGTAAAGATTTTATTATATTCAGGAAACACAATCATAATGGTATAAGATGCGGTAAAGCATTTTATATAGAAACAAATTAAGTAACAAAGAAAGAGAGAGGAAAAAGTTATGAAGAAGAAAGTATTAGCAGCTTTACTTACAACAGCAATGGTTGCTACAACTCTTGTTGGATGTGGTTCTAGCGAAGCAGAAACTCCAGCAGCAGAAGAAACAACAGAAGAAGCTCCGGCAGAAGAGGCAGCACCAGCAGACGATGCAGCAGCAGAAGAAGCACCTGCAGATGATGCAGCAGCAGCGGATCCGGTTGCAAACTTAATTGCAGCAACAACAGATACTGTAACACTTACAGTATGGGCATCTGAAGAAGATCAGGATCTTACAACTACTTTGATTGAAAACTTCAAAGCAGCTTATCCAGATGTAACATTTGAAATCACATTAGGTTCTGAATCTGAATCTACAGCAAAAGATACTATTTTAACAGACGTTGAAGCAGCAGCAAATGTATATGCATTCGCTGATGATCAGATTAACGAATTAGTAACTGCAGGCGCACTTCAGCCGGTATCTGCTTCTTACACATATGATGTGGCAGCAGCAAATGCAGTAGGTGCAGTAGAAGCAGCAACTGTAGATGGTACTTTATATGCTTACCCAATGACAGCTGATAACGGTTACTTCATGTTCTATGATGCTTCTGTATTCACAGAGGATGACGTGAAATCTTTAGAGTCTATGTTAACAGCAGCAGAAGCAGCAGGTAAGAAAGTAGCTATGGATATTTCTAACGGTTGGTATATCTACTCCTTCTTCCAGGGTGCTGGCTATGAATTAACTCTAAATGATGATGGTTCCAACACATGTACATGGAATGGCGAAGGTGCAACAGATGTTGCTCAGGCTATCATGGATTTATGTGCAACAGGTACATTAGTAGATATGAATGATGAAGAAATGGCAACAGCAATCGCAGAAGGTACTGTAGCAGCTTGTGTAAACGGTACTTGGAGAGCTGAAACAGCACAGGAAGCATGGGGCGAAAACTACGCAGCTACAAAACTTCCTACATTCAATGTAGCTGGTAAAGATTGCCAGATGTCTTCTTACTCAGGATACAAATTGGTAGGCGTTAACCCATACACAGATAGCAAATATATCGGTTGGGCTATGTTACTTGCTGAGTACTTAACAAATGAAGAATCTCAGGCAGCTAGATTTGAAGCTAGAGGACTTGGACCTGCTAACACAGCAGCAGCATCTTCAGATGCAGTTCAGGCTAACCCAGCAATCGCAGCTCTTGCAGAGCAGGCAGCTTACGCTACACCTCAGCGTGTTGGTGGTAACTTCTGGACTCCGGCAGAAACATTAGGACAGATTTTAGTAGACGGTAATCAGGATGGAACAGAACTCCAGACAATGTTAGATACTACAGTAGAAGGTATTACTGCACCAATCGAATAAGATAGGCGGATGGTATCATATAGTTAACTTGAATGCCCCGCAACCGGTAAGGGTGCGGGGTGTTTTTTCTAAAATGGTCACTCAATAAAAATGCTACTTGGATTTTTTCTTTGGAAAACGGGTATCATGCAAAAAATAACTCTGAGAGGAGTTTTCTATGATGAACAAACTTAAATCAATTGGAAATTATTTTAAAGATTTTGGAACAGCAATAGTAAAAGGTGATATTTGGGTTAAGTTATCACTTTTTATCATGGGGGCAGGTTACATAGCCAGAAAGCAGGTTATTAACGGTTTAATCATGATTGCATTACAAGCGGTGTTTGCAGTGATGTGCGTATTCTATGCCGCTCCAAATTTAGCCAAGTTTGGTACGTTGGGAACCGTTCAGTTTGAACAGGTTTTTGATCCATTAACGTTGATCAGTACAGTAAATGATTATGATAACTCATTCTTAATTTTGTTGAATTCTATTATCTCGTTATTCATAATTGTTGCTTTTATTTTAGTATATATTGCAAACGTGAAAACAGTATATCGTTTGCAGCGTAACAAAGAAGAAGGTCTTCATATTAATACTTTCAGAGAAGACATCAAAGCTTTGTTTAATGAAAAATTTCATATTACTTTGTTAACACTTCCATGTATCGGTGTCGTGCTTATGAACATTATTCCAATTTTGGTGTTAGTTGCGATTGCGTTTACTAACTATGACCAGCAGCATATGCCACCAAGCGCACTGTTCACATGGGTAGGGTTTAAGAACTTTAAGTCGTTGTTTACAACTTCTGTGACAGTTACTTTTGGGTATTCTTTTGGAAAAGTACTTGTTTGGACGTTGGAATGGGCATTTCTTGCTACTTTTACTACCTTTATTGGTGGTATTTTGATGGCACAGTTTATCAATAACAAAAATACAAAGTGGCCGAAAATGTGGAGAACATTATTTATGGTTGCAATTGCAGTGCCACAGTTTGTAACATTGTTGCTTGTTCGTAACTTTTTTGCCGATTCAGGTATTGTTAATACTATTTGCGCGAATATCGGTTTGACAGATTTCTTGAAGGATGTTGGGTTGGTAAGTGAGCATCTTACCTATATTCCATTTTTAACCAATCCAAGTTGGGCAAAAGTTATGATTGTTATCATTAATATCTGGGTTGGTATTCCGTATCAGATGTTAGTTGCAACCGGTGTGTTAATGAATATTCCGACAGACCAGATTGAAAGTGCAAGAATTGATGGTGCAAACAGACTTCAGATTTTTGTTAAGATTACAATGCCATACGTTCTGTTTATTACAGGACCGAGTTTGATAACAGATTTTGTAAAGAATATTAATAACTTTAATGTTATTTATCTGTTAACGCAGGATGTTTATGTTACACAGGATCAGTTACTTGCAAATTCACATGCAAAAGAAATAGATTTGCTTGTTACATGGTTGTTTAGATTGACAAATGAATATTACAATTATAAGATGGCATCCGTTATCGGTATCTTAGTATTTATTATCTGTGCAGCATTTACTTTGGTTACATTTACACAGATGATTAAAGGCAACAGAGAGGAGGATTTCCAATAATGAAAAAGACAGTAGGATTTGTTACAAGACATTTATTTTTGGCGTTCCTCGTAGTTGTATGGCTGATTCCGATTCTTTGGTTGGTAGTTACATCGTTTAGCGGCTATAGAGGAATCAATACAGCACATTTTTTCCCGGAAACATGGTCGTTGGATAACTACAAAGCATTATTCCTTGAGCCGGATTCAGTGGTGCAGTATGTAGTGTGGTTTAGAAACACATTAGTTATTGCAATTTTTACCTGTATTATTTCTACTATTTTCGTTTTGATGGTGAGTTATACAATGAGCTGTCTGCGTTTCAAAGGTAGAAAGGGATTGATGAGTTTTGGTATCATTTTGAATATGTTCCCTGGTGTATTGTCCATGATTGCGGTATATTTCGTAATGAAATCAATAGGACTTACAAACAGCCACTTGGGTATGATTATTGTATATTCTGCCGGTTCTGGTTTGGGATATTTGATTACAAAGGGCTTTATGGATACAATTTCGGTATCTCTTCGTGAAGCAGCCAGACTGGAAGGTGCTTCCGAAGCAAAGATTTTCTTACGGATTATTATTCCGTTATCAAAACCGATGATTGTATATACGGTTATCAACTCCTTCCTAGTACCGTGGGGTGATTTCGTACTTGCGAAGCTGATGCTGAATTCCGGTATTGCAACGGACTGGACAATTGCGATTGGTCTGTTCAATATGTTGGGTAAATCATTGATTAACAAATACTTCTCCATATTCTGTGCAGGCGGTGTAATCGTTTCTATTCCGATTTCTATCTTGTTTGTATTGATGCAGAAGTTCTACGTAGAAGGTGTAACCGGTGGTTCCGTAAAAGGTTAAGGATTGCATCTTGAATGTAAAAATAGAATGCAGGCTGTCTTAGGGCGGTCTGCATTTTTTAAATCAAAGGGCGCGCAGTGCGCAGAAATGAGGATGAAAATGAAAAAAAGAAAACTGGCAGGGCTGCTGTGTGGTGTTATGGTATTTTCTGCATTATTTACAGCATGTGGAAGTACGAACACAGAAGATGGTACAGAGGAAACAGTAGATGCGGCAGATGGCGAAAACGGCACTGCAGAAGACACTGAAACAGCAGTGGAAGCAGATGTGACAGATAATATTCCGCTTAATATTATTGATGATAACTATCGTACTTATTATGAGGTTTTTGTATATTCTTTTTATGATAGTGACGGAGATGGTATCGGAGACATTCAGGGACTGATTTCGAAACTGGATTATATCAATGACGGAGATGATACAACGGATACAGATTTGGGATGTAATGGCATCTGGTTGATGCCGATAAATCCATCGCCTACATATCATAAATATGATGTAACGGATTACTACGAGATTGATCCGGCATACGGAACATTAGAAGATTTTGAGCAGTTGCTTGCGGAATGTGACAAGCGTGGAATTAAAGTGATAATGGACTTGGTATTAAATCATTCCTCTTCACAGAACCCTTGGTTCTTGGAGGCTTGCAGCTATTTGAAGGAATTGGGTGCTGGAGAACCGAACGTAGAAGAATGCCCTTATTTTGAGTATTATCATTTTTCAAAAGAGAAGGGTGCAGGTTGTTACGAGGTGGCAGGTACAGAATGGTATTATGAAGCACAGTTTTGGAGTGAAATGCCGGATTTGAATCTGGATTGTGAGGAACTTCGGACAGAAATTCAGAATATATCGGATTATTGGCTGGATATGGGTGTGGGAGGCTTTCGTTTGGATGCTGTGAAGGAATATTACACCGGTAGTCCCCAGTCTAACATCGACTTTTTAAATTGGTTTCAGGGCATTGTGAAAGAGAAGGACAAGGATGCATATCTGGTAGGAGAAGCATGGCTTGCGATGACAGATTATGCGCAATATTACAGCAGTGGTATTGATAGTGTATTTAACTTTGAGTTTGCAGACAAAGATGGTACTATTTCGAAGGTTGTAAATGGTGCATCTGCCAGCAGCTATGGTGAGAAAATTGCACTTTTGGATGAAACATTCAGTAAGTATAATGAAAATTATATTGATGCACCTTTTTATACCAATCATGATATGGCAAGAAGTGCAGGGTATTATGCAGGCGAGCATTCGGAATATCAGACGAAAATTGCAGGTGCGATGAATTTGTTTATGAATGGTTCGGCATTTGTTTATTATGGTGAGGAGCTGGGAATGAAGGGTTCCGGTAAGGACGAAAACAAACGTGCACCTATGTATTGGAGCATGAATGCCGATGCAGAAGGAATGTGTGACGGACCGGCAGATATGGAAAACGTGAAAATGAAATTTGAAAGTCTGGAAGAGCAGCAACAAGACGAAGGCTCCATCTATCATTATTTTAAGAAAGCGATTAAAATCAGAAATCAGAATCCGGAGATTGCACGAGGAGAGGTAGAGTATCTGGAAGAATTATCAGGAGAAACCTTCTGTGTGCTCAGAAAGACCTATAAAGGTTCTGAGATTATACTGCTTTTTCACTTAGGTGCTGAAGCGGAAGAAATTGATATGGCGGGTATTACACTGAATGGAACAGAAGTATCAGAAGCCAGTATTCGAGGTACATTGGAAAGTGGTGAAGAAAAGATAGAAGTGGTCGGCAGCAAGGTAAGTATGCCGGGATATTCTGTACTTGTATTGAAATAAAGAATAGGGACAGTTTGAACCAAACTCCGGTCAGGCTGTCCTTTTTTGGGCAAAACAAAACCCCCGAAGATTTCTTCGAGGGCTCTGCTTTGTGTAAAAGGGGAATTCTTCCGGAATTGCTATTACCGACTTGACTTCCGTAATCAAGTCTATATTTACTATACTTTTTTATCTCTTTTTAGTCTACGAGTATATTGCGAAAGTATAACACTATATTAGCTTAAAAAGTCGAAAATTGTTTTTTTAGCGCGTGAACGGTGTAAAATTCTAACAATATTACGCTTTTGTTGTAAAAAAAGCAAAAAAAATATATAAATATAAGATAAAATTTGATTTTTTGATATGATTATGATAGCATAAAAACGTTAGGGAGTTTACAAAGAAAGAGAGGCACTTTAGGATGAACAATAATAGTATTAATAGCCCTGCTGAGGCGATAGAAGCTAACATTAACGGCGGTGTTGTGAAAGCGAATCTGCCACTAGGCAAAATGATTTTATTAGGTATTTTGGCAGGTGCATTTATAGCAATTGGTGGTGCAAGTAGTAATGTAGCAGTGCATAGTCTGAGTGATGTAGGACTTGCGAGAACTTTAGCAGGGGTTATTTTCCCAGTCGGACTGATGATGATTGTATTAGTAGGCGGTGAACTTTTTACCGGTAATTGCTTGATTATCATGGGGGTACTTGATAAGAAGGTTACATGGCTTCAGATGGCAAGAAACCTTTGCATTGTTTATTTGAGTAATCTGGTTGGTTCTTTGATTATTGATGCGCTTATTTTTTATAGCGGACAGTATGATTATACAAGCGGTTTGCTTGGTGCATATACGATTAAAGTGGCATTGGCAAAGGCAACTATCTCGCCGTTAAAAGGTTTTACATCCGGTATTATGTGTAATATTTTGGTATGTGTAGCGATTTTAGCTGCAGCGGCAGCGAAAGATGCAACCGGTAAAATATGGGCAATCTTTTTTCCGATTCTTGCATTTGTTGCATCCGGCTATGAGCACTGTGTGGCAAATATGTATTATATTCCGGCAGGTATGTTTGCAGCATCGAATCCGGCATATGTGGCGAAGGCAGAGGAGGCATACGGGATTATGGCACAACAGTGTGAAGCACTCAGTGTAGGCGGTATGATTCAGAATCTGATACCGGTTACACTTGGTAACATAGTAGGAGGCTCTTTATGTCTGGGTGTTTTGTGTTTCTGTATTTATCGGATTAACTGGAATAAGAAAGCAAAATAAGTAAGAAAAGAAACACTAGAATTTTAAAGTGTTTTAAAGCAGTTATAAAGTTTTAGATTGACAAGTAAACGACCGTTCACTATAATGAAAATATATAGTGAACGGTCGTTTATTATTGTGAGAGGTATAAAGGATGTCTGATACAAAGGAAAGAATTTTAATGACTGCACTTCGTTTATTTGCGAGGGACGGCTATGAAGCTGTTTCGGTCAGCGAGATTGCAGGGAAGCTTGGTATGACAAAGGGCGCATTATATAAACATTATAAAAATAAGCGAGATATTTTTGATAGCATTGTAGCACGTATGTTTCAACTGGACAGTGAACGGGCGCAGGAATATGAGGTGCCGGAGGATACCTTTGAGAATATGCCGGAATCGTATCAATGTACAAATCTGGATCATATAAGGGAGTTTACGATAGCACAGTATAGCTTTTGGGCTGATGATGAATTTGCTGCAAATTTCAGGAAAATGTTGACCTTGGAGCAGTACCGAAATAAAGAAATGAATGAACTGTATCAAAACTGTATTGTCAGTGGTCCGGTTCAATATATGGAAGACATGTTTCGGGAGATGATTGCCGGAGGAGTCATGAAAGAAGCTGATCCGAAACAGCTTGCAGTTGAGTTTTTTGCACCGTTGTTTTTGTTAATTAATATGGCTGATGCAAACGATAATCAGGTAGACGCAAAGGATATATTGTCTGCTCACATTGAGCGTTTTTTGAGAAATAATTCAAAATAGTAAAGGAAGTGTGAATTTAAATATGAATAAAAAAATAATCGATTTTTTAAAAAATACACCACAAGTTTATGCGGAAAGTGATGGTGCGTTTTGGGACGATGAGCATATTTCAAAGCATATGCTCGCAGCACATTTAAATCCGGATTGCGATAATGCATCCAGAAAACAGGACGGAATTATTAATTCTGTAAACTGGATTGAAAAGCTTTGTGATGGCGGTTCCAATAAAAAGCTGTTAGATTTGGGGTGTGGTCCCGGTATTTATGCAGAGATGCTTGCGGCAAAGGGATTTCAGGTTACAGGAATTGATTTTTCCAAACGTTCCATAGACTATGCGGTGGAAAGCAGTCAAAAAAAGAACTTGGATATTATTTATCATTATCAGAATTACCTAAATATTGATTATAGAGAAGAGTTTGATGTAGTAATTCTTATTTATTGTGATTTGGGTGTTTTGTCGCCGGAGAACAGGCGGATTTTATTAAATAAGATTTATCGGGCATTGAAGCCGGGCGGAATGTTGGTTCTGGATGTTTTTCATGAACCGTATATAAAATCATTTGAAGAAATGCAAAGTGTAAGTTATGAGCAGAACGGATTTTGGTCACCGGAAGCATATGTGGTAATGCAGAGGAATCAATTCTACGAGGAGAGTAACAATACATTAGAGCAATATTTGGTTATTACAGAGGAACATTGTAAGTGTTACAATATTTGGAATCAAATTTATTCAAAGGAATTTTTAGAAAAAGAAGTAACAGAGACAGGGCTTACGTTGGTGAATTTTTTTGATGATGTGCAAGGAAAGGAATATACAGGTTTAGAAGAAACTATTTGTGGTGTATTCCGCAAGTGATTGGGAAGAAAGAATGGAGGAAGACGTAATGAACAAAAGTGACTACATCATTCGTTTGGAAAGAAAAGAAGAGCATCGAGAAGTAGAGAATCTTGTAAGAGAAGCGTTTTGGAACGTATATCGGCCCGGCTGTTTAGAACATTATGTGCTGAATCAGTTGAGAAATGATTCTGATTTTATACCGGAACTTGACTTTGTTATGGAGAAGAATGGGAAAATAATTGGTCAGAACATGTTTATGAGAGCAAATATCAAAGCCGATGATGGCAGAGATATTCCGATTATGACGATGGGACCAATCTGTATTGCACCGGAATTTAAGAGACAGGGATATGGTAAAATACTGCTAGACTATTCTTTGGAAAAAGCAAAGGAATTTGGTGCAGGAGCGTTATGCTTTGAAGGGAATATTGATTTCTACGGAAAAAGCGGATTTACATATGCAAGTAGTTTTGGTATTCGATATCATGGTCTGCCAGAAGGTGCAGATGCGTCATTCTTTCTTTGCAAAGAATTAGTGCCAGGGTATTTCAACGGTATTACCGGTGAATATGCAACGCCGCAGGGGTACTTTGTAGATGAAATAGAAGCCGAGGAATTCGATAAAGCATTCCCATATAAAGAAAAATTGAAACTTCCGGGACAACTATAAAAATTCCCGTCCATTTTGGTGAATGGACGGGAGTTTTTTATAAATCCAAATAGTTTCGTTGGTGCTGAATGTCTGATGGAATATCTGCACCGAGATTTTTAATTTTCTGGAACAGGTTGTTCATATGATGTATCTTCTGGCCGAGTTTGATATCGTAACGATCCATCATATCTTTGTATAATGGATTGGCTTTTAACTTCGTACGAATTTCTTTTGCAAATGGACAATATGTAAACAGAATCGTACGAGCTACTTTGTTCAAACGAGGAGAACCGGCTCCTTCGTAAAGAATCCAGGAACAGTAGTCACGAATAAACATTTCTTTAAAGCTGTTTTTCGCTTTCTGCATACTAAGTTTAACTTTATCCTTGGCATCAGCAGACAAATCTCTGTTTTTCTTATAGAACTGAATGTAATCAAAGTATTCGCTTGTAAGGGAAGCATCTGAAACATCGTTCCAACGAGCTCCTTGAACACGTTTACACATTTCCCAACGATATTCTCCGGTCATACGAACAATCAGAGTGTTCAAATCTTCCATCTGGAAAATGGAAACCATCATACGAGCTGGTGTAGTACGTTTTCTTCCTTCGATTTCCTGCCACATAACACCGCGGACACCTATGTTAGGCATTAAAATCATATCCGGAAGAATTTCAACACTGATATATTCTTTACCAATGCCCAAATCAGGATTGGTATAAATAGTATCGCGATAGAAAGCGCTGAAATCCGTAGAACGGATATGATTAAGGCTTTCTTTGACTTTAGCAGCCGTTACCAGAGAATTTGGAAGTTCCTTCAAAATATTATGCTCTGAGAAAATCGGGCTGAAAGTACTGATACGTCCAAAAGTCATTTTGTTTACACTTGTAAACATATTGTCTAATTCGAAAGCAGCACGTTGCTTTTTATTATTTAGCATGCTGGTTTCTTCACCGGCAGAAATCTTACCGGTTACTTTCAGTTCGTGAACATATGCTGTGTAATCGTTGTCGAATTCGTTTCTACTTGGTACTTTTTTGCCATCATAGATTGCTTTCAGCCATTCATAAATAGTATACACATTTTCATCAGGGTTGCTTGGCAGGTTGTCTACGATGGAATACAAGTAAGAAGCGTTATCCATACCGGCAAGCTGTTCATCTATGTAACCGAAATTAAAGAACATCTTAAGTATTTTCGGGATGGTATAGTCGGTAACACTTCGGAAGAATGCCTGTTTGTATACCTGATAAAATAATTTTGTAATCGTGAGACGAAGTTTTCTTGCAGAATCGTCTGTACTGTTTTTGTCCTGTAATTTTCGATACTGTGTAACTGCATTTTTAAATTTCGAAGTAACTTCCTCATCACATTCTGCATAAGCAAGAATAGTATTCAAAGAATCTACAATTTCGGGTGTATTATCTTTGGAAGAAGTACCTTCACTATCAGGATGTTCTTCCATGTATTGACTGACGGAATTAAGTTTGTTACGATATTCCTCAACGCGGTTTTTATACATGGTCTGGTCGATAAAAGGCTGTCCCTCTAATTGAATCATCATAGTGCTGATAGAGGCAATGATGGATGCCGAATCTTCTGCGTTTGGACCAATTTTATACACAATACTTGCATATAGGTCAAAGAAATCTAAGTGATTTTCGTTCATTAATAAACTAACAATTTCTGAGATATAGTCATACAGGGCACGACAAACAGAAGTAATGTTATGTACATCTTCGCTGCCTTTCAGTAGAATTCCCAAAAGAAATTCGGAACTGACTTTTTGCGTAATGTTAGGGGATAACAGTTTTTGCATCTGTTCATAATAGCCATTGAGCCAATCATGAATATCTTCCTCCATTACAAATTCTGTTAGATTTTCTAAACCGGGTAATGATCTTGGAGAAAGTGCATGTTTGTTACAGAAATCAATGTACTCAGAATAATTATCGTTTAAATAACGATACATATTATCACAGTTGAATTTTGCTAATTCATACTGATCCAATATTTCTCGTATCTGTTTAAAAAAGGACGACACAATGAAATTTGTGAGATCTTTATTTGCCCGTAAAAGATTTGGTAATAAGTTGCTGTTACATGGATAAGAGGCAATTACCGCGTCCTCAGCTACACTGTATGAAATAAAATGTGAATCGGAGAAAACTTCACATACACCAATTACATCTCCCTTCGAGAGATAATATTCACCACCGGGAAAAGAAGCACGGATAGAGCCTTTTGCAATAACATGTAAGGCAGTCAGTGATTGTTCTTCCTGAATTAGAGTGGTTCCTGCTTTGTATTCTTTTGCTGCCATATATACTCCCATCTACAAACGCTTCGCGTTTAGCACTTATTCTAAACGCTTCGCGTTTATCATTTATTCTAAACGCTTCGCGTTTATCATTTATTCTAAACGCTTCGCGTTTATCATTTATTCTAAACGCTTCGCGTTTATCATTTATTCTAAACGCTTCGCG
>JAFSHK010000006.1 GCA_017440375.1 Lachnospiraceae bacterium | reverse complement strand
ATTTACCGGATTTTGATGACAAGTATGTATATACACAAAAGAAGAGTGGAATCAGTGATTCAGAGTATCGTAGACAGATTGTGGAACAAGCCTATAAGGATTTTGAGAAAGGGCAGTTCCAGAACAAGTCAGACGATTTTAACCGCTTGATGAAACGATATGTTTCTGAAGTGTCGCCGGATAGAAAAGGAATCATTACATCCGGCTTAAAAGCAGTATCAAGAAACAGGCAGAACGTATTAAAGCCAATAGACTTTATTGCTACTTTGCTTGAAGGAGAAGTGAAATATCAGAAGTTACCTTCCGGGAAAAGCGAGTACATAGAGTTTTATGATAAGAATGGAGAAATGGTAGCAACATATTCTAACAATGGTTGGACTATGTACCCCACAAATGTAGAAGTGACGAGACAGACGGAGATGTGCATGATATACAATGAAGCATGGGGAAATGCAAAAAGCGGAGTGCCGTTTGCGGGTGGAGAAGCTACCGATGCGGATTGTTTGCAGAGCAGTTTTGATGCAAAGGCTTAAAGGAAGCAAGTGGGGCAGAAGAGGCTGCCACTGCTCGTCCACCTGTTACTTCAAATATGAGCTGGGGTGATGAAAATGGCAGTGTGTTTGTGATGATACAAATTTACTGTCTTGAAAAAACACTCAAAAAAGAGTAGAATCTTACCATATGAATTTATGCACTGAGAAAGTGCCTGAGTCATTAAGAAAAAACAGACAAAAGAAAGTGTCTGATAAAAGGAGACCGTTATGGCATTAAGTAAGAAACCGGTTACCGGTATGAAAGATATTCTACCGGAAGAAATGCAGATTCGAGATTATGTTATGAGCGTAATTAAGGAAACTTATAGAAATTTTGGATTTACTTCTATTGAAACGCCTTGTGTGGAGAATATTGCAAACCTGAATTGTAAAGCGGGTGGTGAGAATGAAAAGTTAATTTTTAAGATTTTAAAACGTGGTGAGAAATTACGTCTTTCCGAAGCACAGTCTGAAGAAGATTTGGTAGACGGTGGGCTGCGTTATGATTTGACCGTTCCGCTTGTGCGTTATTATTCCAATCATGCGAATGAATTGCCATCTCCGTTTAAGGCATTACAGATGGGTAACGTATGGAGAGCAGACAGACCGCAGCGTGGACGTTATCGCCAGTTTATGCAGTGCGATATTGATATTTTGGGTGAGCCTACTAATCTTGCAGAAATAGAATTGATTCTGGCAACAACGACTACACTTGGAAAATTAGGCTTTAAGAATTTTCAGATTCGCATTAACGACAGACAGATTTTGAAAGCAATGGCTTCTTATAGCGGCTTCGCAGAAGAACATTATGACCAGGTATTCATTATTCTGGATAAAATGGACAAAATAGGTTTAGATGGAGTCAAGGAAGAACTTTTGGAAGCTGGTTACAGCAGCGAACAGGTTGACAAATATTTGGAACTTTTCACCGGTATGGAACAGGCAGAAGATGCAGTTGCTTATATCACAGACAAATTGGCAGATGTACTCCCGGCAGGTGTGAAAGAAAGCTTCAAAGAGATTATTGACAGCGTGGAAGCAACTAAAGGCGATTTCTTCGAACTTGTTTTTGATCCTACACTGGTACGTGGGATGTCTTATTATACAGGTACAATTTTTGAAATTGCGATGCCGGAATTCGGTGGTAGCTGCGGTGGTGGCGGCAGATACGATAAGATGGTTGGCAAGTTTACCGGAAATGATGTTCCGGCGTGTGGTTTTTCTATCGGATTTGAACGTATCATTTTACTTTTGATGGAAAGTGGTTTCAAAGTGCCGACCGCAGGCAAGAAGACGGCATATTTAATTGAAAAAGGAATTCCGTCAGAAATGCTTTGCGAGGTTATGGCGCAGGCTCAGAAGGAACGAGAAAGTGGCAATCAGATTTTAGTTGCCCGTATGAATAAAAATAAAAAGTTCCAGAAAGAACAGTTGAACGCTCAGGGATACGAAGAGTTCAAGGAATTTTACAAGGAACCGCTCAAGGCATAAAAAGATTTTGGAATTGTATAGAATGAGGAGGATACAACGATGGCTGAATCCATGCAAGGATGGAAGAGAACCCATAGATGTACAGAACTTTCTACCGCAAACATTGGCGAAGAAGTAACTGTTATGGGATGGGTACAAAAACAGAGAAATAAAGGTGGCATTATTTTCGTAGATTTAAGAGACCGTTCCGGTATCTTACAGATTATCTTTGAAGAAAGCGACTGCGGTGCGGAAAGCTTTGCTAAAGCAGAGAAAATGCGAAGCGAATTTGTTATCGCAGTTGTTGGTAAAGTAGAGAAACGTTCCGGTGCGGTTAATGAAAATCTGGCAACGGGTGAGATTGAGATTCGTGCGAAAGAGGTTCGTATTTTATCTGAGTCCGACACACCGCCGTTCCCAATTGAAGCGGATTCTAAGACCAAAGAAGAGATGCGTTTAAAATATCGTTATCTTGATTTGAGAAGACCAGATTTACAGCAGAAAATGATTCTCAGAAGTAAAATAGCTTCTGAAATGAGAGCTTTTATGGCAAAAGAAGGTTTCTTGGAAATCGAGACCCCTATTTTGTGTAAATCCACACCGGAAGGAGCAAGAGATTACCTTGTACCGAGCCGTGTACATCCGGGCAGCTTCTATGCACTGCCACAGTCTCCACAGATTTACAAACAGCTTCTTATGTGCTCCGGTTATGACCGTTATTTCCAGATTGCAAGATGTTTCCGTGATGAAGATTTACGTGCAGACAGACAGCCGGAATTTACGCAGGCTGACTTGGAAATGTCTTTCGTAGATGTAGATGATGTTATTGACGTAAATGAAAGACTGATTCAGCATATTTGCAAAGAAGCGATTGGATTAGATGTACAGCTTCCATTACCAAGAATGCCGTGGCAGGAAGCTATGGACAGATACGGTTCTGACAAGCCGGATACTCGTTTTGAAATGGAACTTGTGAATGTTTCTGACGTTGTAAAAGGATGCGGTTTCGGAGTATTTACTTCCGCATTAGAAAACGGTGGTTCTGTCCGTGGTTTGAATGTCAAAGGACAGGCTGCTATGCCTCGTAAGAAAATCGATGCTTTGGTTGATTTTGCAAAAGGTTATGGTGCAAAAGGTCTTGCTTACCTTTGCGTACAGGAAGACGGCACTTATAAATCATCTTTCTCCAAGTTTATGACAGAGGAAGAGTTGGAAGCTTTAGTAAAAGCAATGCAGGGTGAAAAAGGTGACTTACTTCTTTTCGCAGCAGATAAAAATAATATTGTATACAGTGTGCTTGGTGCGCTTCGTGTAGAACTCGGAAAACAGCTTGGTCTGATTGATGAGTCTAAGTTTAATTTCCTCTGGGTAGTGGAATTTCCATTGCTTGAGTGGAGTGAAGACGAAGAACGTTTCGTAGCAGTGCATCATCCGTTTACGATGCCGATGGAAGAGGACTGGCAGTACATTGATTCTGATCCGGGGCGTGTTCGCGCGAAAGCATATGATATTGTATTAAACGGTGTAGAACTTGGTGGTGGTTCTGTCAGAATCCATCAGGATGACATTCAGGAGAAAATGTTCGAGGTTCTTGGGTTCACCAAAGAACAGGCTTGGGAGCAGTTTGGTTTCTTATTAAGTGCATTCAAATATGGTGTACCGCCTCATGCAGGACTGGCATATGGGCTTGATCGTTTCGTTATGTTGCTTGTGCATGCAGACAGCATTCGTGAAGTTATTGCTTTCCCGAAGGTAAAAGATGCTTCCTGTCTGATGACAGAAGCGCCGGGCACCGTAGACGAAAAACAGCTTGGTGAATTACAAATTGCAATTGTACCGGCCGCAGAAGAGGATACAGAGGAAGAGATGTGAAGAAAGGAATGAAGAGGGTATGAGTTTTCAGAATCCGGCAGCTATTTTTCAGATAATGAATATTTGGAACAAATTCAAACAAAATCATCCGAAATTTCCAAAGTTTATGACGGCAGTTTATCAGAACGGTATCAAAGAGGGAAGTATTATCGAAATTAACGTAACAACAGCGGATGGACAGAGTTTGAATTCTAATCTGAAAATCAGTGCAGAAGATATGGAATTAATCGAGCAGCTCAAAAAGCTTTCCTTAAATCAATAAGAAAAGATTGTCAACTAAGGATGCGAACTGGGTTGACAATAGATAAAACTCTTTATATACTAAAAACAGATTGAATATATGATATTCATACGTTCGGTATATAAGGAGTTTTTCATATCATGAAAAAAGCGAATCAGAAAATGAATACAAAAGAAATTGTTTGTATAGGCATGTTTGCGGCGGTACTTGCTGTTTGTTCGCAGATAGCGATTCCGATGCCATCCGGTGTTCCTGTTACGTTGCAAACATTTGCAGTAGCGTTAACCGGAAGTGTATTAGCGTGGAAAAAAGGCTGCATTAGCACCTTGTTATACATATTAATCGGTGTGATTGGGCTTCCTGTGTTTACCGGATTTCGAGGTGGGCTACAAGTTCTGGTAAGCCATACCGGTGGATTTCTATGGGGCTTTATTTTTATTGCTTTGCTATGTGGTGCGGGTGTTATGTTTCAGAACAGAGTTGTTGGAATTGTACTGGGAATGCTGGGTTTACTTATCTGCCATTTACTCGGATGTTTGCAATTTATGCTTCTGACAAACAGTTCCTTTATAGATAGCTTTGCATTAATTTCTTTGCCCTATTTGCTAAAAGATGCGGTTTTGGTTATTGCAGGAATTGTGCTGGGAGGAAAAATTCGCAAACAGCTTTGGAGAGCAGGATTATATGGTATCTAAGATATATATAAGAGGAGAAAAATGGATAAATTTATAATTAAGCAGTCAGGGATTCTGCTTTTAACAGCGGTAATCTGGGGTGTTGCATTTGCAGCACAAAGCGCGGGAATGGATTATGTAGGACCGTTTACTTTTAATGCGGTTCGAAGCCTTATCGGCGGAGTTGTGTTGATTCCCTGCATTTGCATTTTGGACAAATGGAAGAAAAAGAATACACCAAGAGAGCAAAGAGAGAATATAGAAAGTAATTTGAATATAGAAAATAAGAGTGAAAAAAAGTCCTTGATTATCGGTGGTGCAGCCTGTGGTGTGTTTCTTTTTGTTGCCAGTAATTTTCAACAATTTGGCATTCAATATACTACCGTAGGAAAAGCAGGATTTGTAACTGCTTTATATATTATTCTTGTGCCGATTTTTGGGATTTTTTTACATAGAAAAGTAAGTGCGAAAATATGGATAGGGGTTGCGATTGCTTTGCTTGGTTTGTATTTGTTATGTATGCAGGGAAGCTTTCAGTTGCAAAAAGGGGATTTTCTGGTTCTTTTATGCGCCTTTTCTTTTTCCTTTCATATTCTTGTGGTGGATTATTTTTCTCCGAAGACAGATGGCGTGAAGATGTCCTGTATTCAATTTTTTGTGTGCGGTGTGTTATCCGCCGTTTGTATGTTTCTCTTTGAAACACCGAAAATGGGACTGATTCTGGAAGCATGGCTGCCGATTTTATATGCGGGAGTGTTATCCTGCGGTGTAGCATATACTTTGCAGATTGTTGGTCAGAAAGGTATGAATCCTACGGTTGCATCTTTGATTCTGAGTCTGGAATCCGTAGTGTCGGTATTAGCGGGATGGGTAATTCTACATGAAACATTAAGTAAAAAAGAATTACTGGGATGCGTTCTTATGTTTGTTGCAATTATTTTAGCGCAGTTACCGGATAGAAAAAGGGAAGAAGGGGAGAAGTAGAATGGCAAAAGAATATTTTTTTGTATTTTATAGTGTATTGGCGGTGTTGTTGCTTATGAAGGCACAGATGAAGGGAAAGAATTACTGGAACGAGGACGGATGGTCTTTGCCTGTATCAAAAGGGATATTGGGATTTGCGGCAGTGGGAATTATGCTGCATCATATGTCGCAAACTATCTATTTTGCAGGCGAAGATACCGGAATTTTATTGTTTATGGTAGATATCGGTGTCTGCTTTGTAGGATTGTTTTTCTTCTTTTCAGGCTATGGGTTATATACTAGTCTGCGTGAGAAGAAAGATTATCTGAAGGGATTTTTCAAGAAAAGAATGCCGGCGATTGTAGTTCCGTTCTTTGTGTGCAATTTTGTATTTATTGCCGGTTCTGCGCTTGCAGGATATCAGTTTCAAGACGGTGAAGTGATAGCGTATCTGACCGGATGGACCTTGATGAATTCACAAATGTGGTATATTGTGGAAATCTTTTTCTTGTATATTTTGTTCTATTTTGTATTCCGTTTTGTGAAAAATGATACCGTGGCATGTTTTGTTTATGGTATTGGTGTAATACTTATGATCGTAGGAAGCCTTCTTCTTGGACATGACAATACAACGGCATCCGGTGGCGCTTGGTTTCATGGTGAATGGTGGTATAATGCAACATTACTTATCTGGGTAGGTATTTTGTTTGCAAAATATGAGAAACCGATTCTGGCTTTTTGCAGGAAGCATTATGGATTGGTGGTGGCAACACTTGCAGTACTTACTTGTATTTTGTATAGTGAGACAATGTATATGATTCAGACGAAAGGTTACTGGTACGAGTGGGAGGGATATCCGGGTTATGCAGAAAAGTTCCAGACACTTGCGGTACAATTGTCGTTTATCATATGCTTTGTTATTTTCTTTGTTCTTGTTATGCAGAAAATTAAGTTTGGCAATAAGGTGATGAGTTTCCTCGGTGAGATTTCGCTGGAATTGTACTTAATTCATAATTTGTTTATTTTGTATTTGCCGATAAAAAACAGATTTTTCTTTATTATTGCAGTGTACGCAGCAGGAATTGTTTTGGCGACGATATTACACGCTATTGATAAAAAAATCATTGGACTTTTCCATAAATAAAAAGTCTGCTATAATGAAATAATTATATGAATAATAATTTGAAAAATAAGGAGCAATTATAGATGACAAACAATAGCGTTTTAGAGACATTAACTGAAGAATTCGTGAAGGACAGAAGCAAAGAAAACTTTGTTAAAATTATGGAACAACTGGAGAAAGCGGTAGTGTTTGTACCGACTATGATGCCGGAGAATCTGGATGAAGAATCAAAGAAACAAGTAGCGGAAGGCAAGGCGATTAAATTACCGAAAGAAAGCAAAATTATGCCGTGTTTGCTTCGAAAAGAAAATGGAGAACAGGCAATGCCCATTTTTTCTTCTCAGAAACATATTTCGACCGAGCAAAAGAGTCCGGCAGTACTTGCAATGCCATTTTTTACCTGTGTTGCTATGGTAATGGCGAATACAGAGAAGGTTCAGGCAATTGTGTTGAATCCGTTTACACAGAATATTGTGATTCCGAAAGAGATTTTGGAAGTGGCGCAGAAAAGAAGTAAAATGCCACAGACTAAGACGGTAAAAGTAACAGAGAAACAGTTTCATGCATTGGCACATAGACAGCTTTCCTATGATTTATTGCCCAAATTCTTATATGAAAACAAGCAGGAAGGTTTGGAGCGATTACAGAGAGAAGAAGGAAAACTTATGTTAGAATTGTGTAGTTCCATCTATCCAAAGGAAATTAAAGTGCCTTATACAGAGGACGATTTTTCTTTCTTAACCTTGAACATTACTGAAAGTATGCAGATTACCAGAATTGATATGCCGGAGAAAAATCTTGTCAAAGGAAGCAGCCGTCGTATTTATGCAATCTGGAAAAGAGATACGGAGAGTGTAGATTATTATACGATTGAGAAGGCAGATGAAGGAAACGATATCGGCAGAGTAAGTGCAGAGAAAAAACATGAAATAATCGAACATGCACCGGACAATGGCGCAGAAATAGAAACGATTATGAATTTGGCATCGGGAATGGAACAATAAAGTCGGATAAGGACAAAGAAGCATATGTCAGCAGTTATTTTATCATATATATTATTTGCAATGGCTATTGTAACCGGTTTGACAGGGATTCGGGTTATAGCCGGAAAAGGGAAGAAAAGAAGAGTAGATTATACGATTATCAGCATCTGTATTTGTAGTAGTTGGTGGAGCTTTTTCTGGGCAATGCTTTTTGCACAGACGGATGAAAAAGTGGCATGGTTGATGCGTACCATCGGTATGCTTGGTGTATTCGCATTTCTGATTAGTGTAACCTATATTGTCGTATTTTGGAGTGGCATAGAAGGAGTCTGTAAAAAATGTATGATAGGCTTTTCCTTGTTGGGATTTGTTATTTATCCGTTTAACGTACGTCGCAAGGAATCCACATTTTATATGACTGATTTCGGAATGTCTTATGAATTCGGTTCGGAACTAGGCAACAATTTGTATAGTATATACTGTGTCGCTATTATTGTATCTCTTATACTTGCGCTTGCTTATATGAGAAAGAATTCGATACGTAGAAGAGAAAAGGTATTATCTTTTGAACTTTTGACTTGTACGGCAGTGGTTGCACTGGGATCCGTATTGGATACCATTATGCCGATGTTTGGTTTTACGGCTTTTCCGGGCAGTACATTGGCGCAGTCGATAGGAACGTTGGTACTTTTTGAAGCATATACATACTATAATAAATCCCAGATTACCTTATCCAATATATCTAAATTTATCTACTATTCCGTGGATGAACCGATACTTTTGTTTGATGAAAAGGAAAAGTTGTGCATTGTTAACAATGGTACGGCTGTGTTTTTGGGAAAAACACCGGAAGAATGTTGTGAATTAGAAATACGGGATATTTTTGAACTGGAACAGAATATTTTCAAGTTAGAAGGAGATAAAAACCATATAGAAGCAAGATGTGTTTTGAATCAGCGTATTTGTGGTCTAGCAATTGACAAAATATATGATGAATTTCGGGATATCATGGGTTACATCATTATTGTGCATGACTTGACCGAGCGTATCCAGACGATGCATCAGCTGGAAGAAGAAAAGCTGAAAGCCGATAAGGCAAATCAGGCAAAGAGCCGTTTCCTTGCGAACATGAGTCATGAAATCAGAACGCCAATTAATGCTGTTATGGGAATGAATGAAATTGTACTTAGAGAAAGCAGTGAACCGGATACGGTGGAATGTGCCCGAAATATTCAGGATGCGAGCAAAACACTTCTGGCACTTATCAATGATATTTTGGACTTTTCCAAGATAGAATCCGGTATGATGGAAGTCATAGAGGAAGCGTACTCCGTAAGGAATTTATTTGCGAATCTTTATACAGAATGTCGGATTAAGACAGAAGATAAAGGACTATACTTGAATTTTGAAATACCGGAGGATATGCCGACAATTTTGTGTGGTGATGAAGTAAGAATTCGTCAGGTGTTGTTGAATATTTTGTCTAACGCCAGTAAGTATACGAAGAAAGGTGGAATAACACTTTCTGTTAAGTGGAGGAGTGTTGGAGAGAAACAGATAGAATTGGAGGCATCTGTTATCGATACCGGAATTGGCATTAAGCAGGAAAACATGGATAAATTGTTTGGTGCCTTTGACCGCGTGGACGAAGAAAGGGTACATGCCATTGAGGGTACCGGATTAGGTTTATCCATTGTGCAGCGTTTGATGGAGCTTATGCATGGTGGAATTACAGTTGAGAGTGAATATGGGAAAGGTTCTGTCTTTACGGTTACGTTTAGGCAGAGAGTAATTAATCCATCTCCGCTAGGTGCTTTGATGGCAGAGGCGGGCACTGAGAAGAAACATGAAAAATACGTGCCAAGTTTTCAGGCGCCGGATGCAAAGGTACTTGTGGTAGACGATAACAAAGTAAATCTGACTGTTATCAGAGGATTGTTGAAAAAGACAGGAATGCAGATTACCTGCGTAGAAACCGGTAAGGAATGTCTGGAATTAACGAAGAAAGAGATGTATCACATTATACTTTTGGATCACATGATGCCCGAAATGGATGGGATTGAAACGTTAGTGAGATTGAAAACGGATGAAAGTAATCTGTGTCAACAGTCAGCGATTATCGCATTAACTGCCAATGCCATAGCGGGTATGCGAGATATGTATCTGGAGAAAGGGTTTACGGATTATATTTCGAAACCGATAGATGGAATTGGGCTTGAGAAGATATTGAAACAATACCTTCCGAGAGAATTGATGAAAGCGATAGAGTAATTAAAAAATGACGGACAGTGTAGACTTATTGCAGAGCCACAGTGTCCGTCAATGTTTTTGATTATATTTAATTAAATTTCTTTATCCGTTTCATTTTCTTCCAAAGAAGCAGTTTGAGGAAGCGTAATCATGACTTTCAAAATACGATTTTTGTTAATACCCTGCGCCTGAAGTATAATACCGTTTTCCAGTTCAATGACTTCCTTATCTTCGGGGAGTCTTTCAAGCTGTTCAATCATAAGACCACCGATAGAATCGAAATCTTCGGAATCCAATTCGGTCTCCAGTGCATCGTTGATATCGTCTAATTTCATGCCGGCTTCTACTAAGAATTTACCGGGTTCCATTTCTTTAATCAGTTCATCCTCATCCGCATCGTATTCATCACGAATTTCACCAACGATTTCTTCAATTAAGTCTTCCATTGTAATTAAGCCGACAGTAGTGCCATATTCGCTTAATACAAAAGTGATATTATAAGATTTTTCACGCATTTCCATCATCAAATCAGAAATTCTTTTATACTCATATGTATAATAAGCACTTCGTAATATTTTCTTAATCTGGAACTTTTCTTTGTCTTTTACCAGAATAAAGTCTTTGATATTTACAATACCTATAATATCATCAGGATCTTCGTCGTATACCGGAATTCGTGTGAACATGGAAGCTCGGAAGGTGGATAGCAGTTCTTCATAAGTTGCAGACAGAGGAATACTTGTCATATGAATTCTCGGAACCATAATATCCTTAGCAACTGCATCGCCAAAATCGAATACGTTATATATCATTTCACGTTCTTCTGACTCAATAGCACCGCCTTCATGACTCACATCTACATAGGTCTTTAATTCTGTTTCGGTGATGCCTATATCCTGACCGTTTGGATTGATGTGCAACACACGCATAATACCAAGCGATAATTTATCTACCAAAAAGATAACAGGAGTAAGTATCGTCATGAGAGAACGAATAATGCTACTATAAAGTAAGGCAATCGATTCGGAATTATTTCTTGCCCAGGTTTTTGGCGTGATTTCGCCAAAAAGAAGAATAACAATGGTTAATACACCGGTTATAATACCGACAGCATAGCTGCCCCATACGCGAATTGCAAAAGTAGTAGCAACGGAAGATGCAGCAATGTTTACAATGTTATTTCCAATCAAGATGGTACTGAGCATTTTGCTGTATTGATCTAATATGGAAAGAACTCTACTGGCACTTTTTGAGCCTTCCTGCGCCAGCGTACGAAGACGTACTTGATTTACGGTCGAAAACGCCGTTTCTGCTGAAGAAAAGAATGCAGATAAAATAACTAGAATCAGTAAAATAACAAGTTGTATGACACCTGTGGTATCCAATGAAAAATTCACTCTCCTTTTGTTTGCTTGAGCAACGTTTCTATGCTCAAAAAACTTATATTTCTTAGTACGAAATGATACAGGATAAACAATATTGTGTCAAGTTTTTCTGTATGTCTGAATATATATTTAATATCAATGATAGAAATTAGTAAGAAAAATTTTATGATTTTAAGGAGAAAAGGTATGGAGAAAAGGGTAGTGGACAGTACCAAAGTTATTTTTGCAATGAAATGTATGCTTGCGGCATATCTATTGACGGCGGGATTATTGCTGCTTCTGGCACTTTTGTTGTATCGTTTTGGTTTGTCGGAAAAGGTTGTATCAATAGGAATCATTCTTATTTATATTGTAGTAACTTTTTTGGCAGGATTTCTTGCAGGGAAAAGAGCGGGTGAGAAGAAGTTTCTATGGGGACTTGCAATGGGATGCGTTTATTTCCTGATATTGACGGCTATCTCCATGATTGTGAATCGGGGAATGGAAGAGGTGTCAAGCAGTCTTATTACGGTGTTTTTGTTATGCGGAGGCAGCGGTATGCTTGGAGGTATGTTGAGTTAATAGGAAAAAGGGCTTTTCAGAACCTGAAAAAAGGGCTTTTCAGGTGGCAAAAATTGTGTTATACTACTCTAAGTTATGATAATAGCTCTGTATGGGCTTACAACATAAGGAGGCTATGGCATGAAACATATTAAAACATTAACAACAAGAGATTTGAAAGAATCCATGAAAAAAGGCGGTTGCGGCGAATGCCAGACATCTTGCCAGTCAGCTTGCAAAACATCTTGCACGGTTGGTAATCAGAGTTGTGAAAAGGTGAAATAAGCTAAAAAAGAAATGATGTTTTTATAAGCAGCGATTTGCGTCGCTGCTTATTATACGTTTAGAAAGGGAGTACTTTTTGTGATACATCAATATAAAAGTAATGGATATAATATTGTGCTGGATGTAAACAGCGGTAGCGTGCATGTCGTTGATGATATTGTTTATGATGTCATTCCGACAGTAGAACAGCTTTTGGCAGACAAGATAACAGATAAGAATACCATTTTAGAGAATGTTATCAAGGTACAGAAGCAGACGGACAGGGAACTAATAGAAGAAGCAGTAGAAGAGATTTTGGAACTGAAAGAAGCAGGTATGCTTTTTACGGAAGATATTTATGAGAAATATATCGGAGATTTCAAACAAAGACAGACGGTAGTAAAAGCATTATGTTTGCATATTGCTCATGATTGTAATCTTGCCTGTAAATACTGTTTTGCAGAAGAAGGAGAGTATCATGGCAGAAGAGCACTTATGAGCTTTGAAGTCGGTAAAAAAGCATTGGATTTTCTGGTTGCCAATTCCGGAAGTCGTGTGAATCTGGAAGTAGACTTCTTCGGTGGTGAACCGCTTATGAACTGGGATGTTGTAAAACAGCTTGTAGAATATGGTAGAAGCATAGAGAAAGAACATAATAAGAAGTTTCGTTTTACGCTGACAACGAATGGTGTTTTGCTAAACGACGAGATTTTGGAATTTGCCAACAGTGAAATGGGCAATATTGTATTAAGTATTGACGGTCGAAAAGAAATCAATGATAAGATGCGTCCTCACCGTGGTGGTCAGGGCAGCTATGACGAAATTGTACCGAAGTTTCAGAAGGTGGCAGAGAGCAGAGAACAGATGAATTATTACGTTCGCGGTACTTTTACCAGAAATAATCTGGATTTTGCAGAAGATGTAAAGCATCTTGCAGATTTAGGTTTTGAACAGATTTCTGTAGAGCCTGTTGTGGCACCGGCAGAAGAATCTTATGCTCTTCGAGAAGAAGATATTCCGGGCTTGTTGGAAGAATATGATAAACTGGCATTAGAGTATCTGAAGAGAAGAAAAGAAGGAAAAGGCTTTAATTTCTTCCACTTTATGATTGATTTAGAGGGAGGACCATGTGTTGCCAAGAGACTTTCCGGCTGTGGTTCCGGAAATGAATATCTGGCAGTAACTCCGTGGGGAGATTTCTATCCTTGCCATCAGTTTGTTGGAAACGAAGAGTTTCTGATGGGTAATGTGGATGAAGGAATTACTCGTACAGATATCCGTGATGAGTTTAAAACTTGCAATGTCTATGCAAAAGAAAAGTGCCAAAAATGTTTTGCAAAGTTTTATTGTAGTGGCGGATGTGCTGCTAATTCCTATAATTTCCATGGAAATATCAACGATGCCTATGATATCGGTTGTGAATTGCAAAGAAAGCGTATTGAATGCGCGATTATGATAAAAGCGGCACTTGCCGATGACGAAAAGGAGAATTAAAAATGAAAAAAAGCAAAGCTATTGTTGGTCTGCTTGTCTTCGTACTGCTGTTAGCTGGTCTGGGTTATACAGCGATTTTCGGTCTTGGAGCAGACAAGTCCGGCTCTGCATCCAGTATCAAATTAGGTCTGGATTTGGCCGGTGGTGTCAGTATCACATATCAGGTGGTTGGGGATGAAGAACCCAGTGAGGAAGATATGAATGATACGATTAACAAATTGCAGAAGCGTGTGGAAAACTACAGTACAGAAGCACAGGTATATCAAGAAGGTACTGACCGAATCAATATTGAAATTCCGGGTGTTTCTGATGCCAATGCAATTCTGGAAGAATTAGGACAACCTGGTTCTTTATATTTCATTGCACAGACGGATAGTGAAGGAAATCAGAACTATACCGGCGGTTATGGAATGGATGCAGATGGTAATATTATCATGATGTACGAACTGACCAAGACGTTGGAAGAGTTAGAAGCAGATGGTTCGATTGTTCTGACCGGAACAGAAGTAGAAAGTGCACAGGCACGTTCTCAACAGGACGGTATGGGAAATGCAGAGCATGTGGTACAGTTAACATTGAATGATGCAGGTACAGAAGCCTTTGCGGATGCGACAACAAAAGCGTATGCAGCAGGCGAATCCATTGCTATTTATTATGATGGTGAATTTGTTAGTGTACCGAACGTACAGGCTGCAATTACAGATGGAAATGCTGTGATTACCGGACAGGATTCATTTGAAGAAGCAGAGAAGCTTGCATCTACAATCCGTATCGGTGGATTGAAATTGGAATTAGAAGAGCTTCGTTCTAATGTAGTTGGTGCACAGTTGGGTTCTGAGGCAATTCGTACCAGTTTGATTGCTGCAGCAGTTGGTTTTGCGCTAGTAGTTATTTTTATGATTATTGTATATTTGGTTCCGGGTGTGGCAGCAAGCTTTGCACTTTGCTTATATACCGCATTGATTGTTATTTTGTTAGATGCATTTGAAATTACACTAACCCTTCCGGGTATTGCCGGTATCATTCTTTCTATTGGTATGGCGGTAGATGCGAATGTTATTATCTTCGCTCGTATTAAAGAAGAACTTGCAACGGGAAAAACAGTGCAATCAGCGATTAAGATTGGTTTTTCCAAAGCATTGTCTGCTATCTTAGATGGTAATATTACAACTTTGATTGCAGCACTTGTGCTAGGTGTTATGGGAAGCGGTACTATCAAAGGATTTGCCCAGACATTGGCACTTGGTATTATCCTTTCTATGTTTACTGCATTATTTGTAACAAAATTCCTATTAAATGCATTGCATGCACTTGGGGTTCAGAGTCCGAAAGCGTATGGTGTAGCCAAAGAAAGAAAGACGATGAATATTCTTGGCAAGAGAAAAATATTTTTTGCTACTTCAACAGCAGTTATT
>JAFSHK010000052.1 GCA_017440375.1 Lachnospiraceae bacterium | reverse complement strand
TCTAACATAAATGGAAATTCTTTGCAAATCTTAGGCACACAATAATACAGATATCATAGAATGTTCATAGAGAAGTAAGATTTCTCCTTGCATTTTTATGATATCTGTATTATTATTCTCTTAGATGGAAAACGTTTTCCGGAAATATAGGAGGCTACACTTATGGATTTTAATGCAGTATATCACAGAGCAAATGATAATTATTGTTATCCGTTAGATGAGAACAGATTGATAATCAATATCAAAACGGGGTATGATGTTAAGTATGTAAATATTATTCAGGGCGATCCTTTTCAGGCAGGTATTCTTGGTGGAGGAGAAAACTGGACAGGAGATGCCGTTAATATTCCGTTTAAGAAGAGATTGAAAAATCAGTTGTGGTGGACGACAACTATCGAGCCACCGTACAAACGATTAAAATATTATTTCGAATTACAGACCGAAGATGAGAAATGGTTTTATTTTGAAGATGGTTTTGTATCAGAGGCGCAGATGCAATTGGAAGGACGAAGCAGACAATGTTTTGTATTTCCTTGGATGAATCCGGCAGATATTCCGGTGACACCGTCATGGGTAAATGAGACAATCTGGTATCAGATTTTTCCTGAGAGATTCTGCAATGGGGATGCTTCTTTAAATCCGGAGGGAACTTTGCCGTGGAGAAATAAAGGCTCGGTAACAAATCAGGAATTTTTCGGTGGAGATTTGCCGGGAATTATCAGTAAGCTGGATTATTTGAAAGAGCTTGGAGTATCCGGTCTGTATCTGACACCGATTAATGAAGCACCGTCTTCTCACAAATATGATACGACAGATTATCAGAAAATAGACCCTCATTTTGGTACAGAAGAAACGATGAAAGTCCTGGTACAAGAAGCGCATAATCGAGGAATGCGAATTATGTTAGACGGTGTATTTAATCATACCGGAAAAGGATTTGAACCGTGGCAGGATGTACTGAAAAAGGGACCGGAGTCAGAATATTTTGATTGGTTTATGATAAATGAATGGCCATTCCGTGAGGGGGTTAACAGAGCAAGAGAGAAACAGTATTATACCTTTGCATTTTTTGATAGTATGCCGAAGCTTAACACTAACAATCCGAAGGTAAGGGAATATCTTCTTAGCGTATGTGAGAATTGGGTCAAAGCATATGATGTAGACGGTATTCGTTTGGATGTGGCAAACGAGATTTCACATGTGTTCTGCAAAGAACTTCGCATCCGATTAAAGGCAATCAAACCGGATATTTATATTTTGGGTGAAATATGGCATGATGCGATGCCATGGCTTCGCGGGGATGAGTTTGATGCCGTTATGAATTATCCGCTTGGCGAGAGTATTAAAGATTTCTGGATTGACAAGAGTTTGACAAATGAAGATTTTGAATATACCATCAATCGGTGTTATACTGGATATATGCAGCAGACAAATGACGTATTATTTAATTTGCTGGATTCCCATGATACGAAAAGGTTGCGTTCGGATGTGAGAAATCTGGATGAATATTTCCAACAGTTAGCGGTATTGTTTACTATGCCGGGTAGTCCGTGTATTTATTATGGTACGGAGATTGCGATGGAAGGCGGACACGACCCTGATTGCAGACGTTGTATGCCGTGGGAAGAGATTGAAGCAGGCGTATATGCAGAACGTATGGAGATTATTCGGAATTTACTTCGACTTCGTAGGGAAGAACCTCTTTTAAGAGATAGAAATTTCCACTTTCCGAATAAAATCAACAAACCGAGAGTGATTGAATTTAACAAAATCGGTTGGGTGGATAATTATGTGGAAGTCATTATCAACTGTGAGGAAGAAGATATTGAAATTGTACGGGAAGGAGAAATTTTATTCTCAAGACATTATATTGACAGTACTCTGCTTCGAAATGGTATACTAATTCGTAAGATTTGTAAGTCATAAAAATCAACCATATAAAAGTTACAAATTTCAAATTTGAATTATAAAGGGGAGAGTAGGAATGAATCAAGTTATGCTTGGAATTATGATTCCGTTTCTTGGAACAGCAGCAGGGGCTTCCTGTGTGTTGTTTATGAAAAACAGCATGAATGCACTTCTGGAAAAAGTATTACTGGGTTTTGCTTCCGGTGTCATGGTGGCAGCATCCATCTGGTCACTTTTGATTCCGGCAATTGATATGTCGGAGGGGTATGGAAAGTTTGCTTTTGTTCCGGCAGCAGTTGGGTTTATGATAGGAATTCTTTTCTTGTACGGACTAGATAAAGTGATTCCACATTTACATCTGGGTGTGGAGAAACCGGAAGGTATGAAAAGCGGACTCGGAAGGAGTGCAATGCTTGCCCTTGCCGTAACACTGCACAATATTCCGGAAGGTATGGCGGTGGGTGTTGTATTTGCCGGATTACTTTCGGATAGTCAGGAAATTACAATAGCAGGAGCATTCGCTCTTGCAATCGGTATTGCGATACAGAATTTTCCGGAAGGGGCTATTATTTCCATGCCGATGAAAAGCAGTGGAGCAGGTAAGAAGAAAGCCTTTACTTATGGTATTTTATCTGGTATCGTGGAACCAATCGGAGCTTTTCTTACGATTCTGGTAACCGGTGCGATTGAGAAAGCATTGCCGTTTTTACTGGCATTTGCTGCCGGTGCTATGATGTTTGTAGTCGTAGAGGAATTAATTCCGGAAGCTTCCAGAGAGGGCGATTCTGATGGTGCAACATTAGGATTTGCTGCAGGATTTTTGATTATGATGATTTTGGATGTAGCTTTGGGATAGCCGGAAAGGGGTACAAAGTAGATGAACCAGTTTAGTTTACCATATTGTCTGATAATAGAAGAAGGAATTTATGAGCATCTGGATGAGGTGCTTGTGGAATGTATTCCGGAAATTGTGGAGCAGAAGGTAATGGTTGTTACCGAGCCGGCTTTGCAGGATATTATGGGAAAATATCTGGAGGAAATGCAAAAGGATTTGCCCCTTAGTGAGTTATTTTTAATAGAGGAAAATTCCTTTGACCAGGCGATGGAACTTGCCAAAGAGATTTGTGCACAAGGCTTTCAGGCGATTATCGGCTTTGGTGGCGGCAAGGTACTTGATGTAGCTAAGTATGCTGGATTTGTTGGGAAAATCCCATATATCTGTTTGCCGACTACTTTAAGCAATGATAGTCTGGCATCACCGGTAGCGGTTCTTGATCTTGATAAAGATACCCGTAAAACATTAGGATGTAAAATTCCGACAGGTATTGTGGTAGATGTGAATGTTATCATGAATGCTCCGATTATGCAGTTAAAATCCGGTATTGGAGATACGATAAGCAAATATACGGCTTTATATGACTGGAAACTGGATGCTTCACATCGTGGAAATCGTGTAGATGACTTTGCATACATGATTTCAGATATGGCACTTACTTCTATTTTTTATAACGATGAAAAATCATTAAAAAGCAAGGAATTTATCAAAATACTAACGCAGGCACTGGTTATGGGTGGTCTGGCAATGGAAATTGCAGGCAATTCCAGACCAAGCAGTGGTTCAGAACATTTATTTGCACATTCCTTGGAGGAAAATTATCCGGAAATCAAAATCCAGCATGGCATGGCAGTTGCGCTTGGAAGTGTGGTCAGTTGTATTTTGCAGGGAAGAAATGCGATTCGTCTGCGGGAAACGTTAGAAGCTTATGATATTAATGTGAATCCGCTAGGTTGGGGTATTACCAAGGATATTTTTGTCGATGCATGGCAAAAAGCTTCTGCGACCAGAAAAGAGCGCTATACGATATTAAACGAAGTATCTTTGGAACGTAGTGTATTAGAAAGAATTTATGAGCAATTAGTATAGAATGTGTCGGTAAATTTGTCATAGACATCCTCAGACAATGTGTTGAGGATGTTTTTGGCTTTCTTAGAAGGAGAAGCAAACCTATGAAACTTCTGCATATGGCGGATCTTCATTTGGGAAAAAGGGTGTATGAATTTTCCATGTTGGAAGACCAGAAATATATTTTACAACAAACATTGGACATATTGGAAAAAGAACAAGTGGATGGAATTCTATTAGCAGGTGATATATATGACAAAACCGTTCCGTCAGCGGAGGCGGTACAGCTTTTTGATGATTTTCTGTCAAAGCTTGCTGCCAGAGAAATAGCGGTCTTTCTGATAAATGGCAATCATGATTCGGCAGAGCGATTGTCTTTTGGTGCCAAAATCTTTTCCAGAAATAAAGTTTATTTTGCTGCCGGATATCAGGGGAATGTAGAGAGAATTACAATGGAAGATGCCTATGGTATAGTCAATGTATATCTGCTTCCTTTTGCAAAACCTATTTATGTGAAGCATGCTTTCCCAGAACAGGCAGAGGATATCACATCTTATCAAGATGCAATGAAAGTTGTTATGGAGCATATGGAACTGGATACAAAGGAGCGAAACGTGCTCGTGGCACACCAATTTGTGACAGGAGCCTTGAGGTGTGAATCAGAGGATATATCGGTAGGTGGTATGGATAATGTGGATGCGGCATTATTCGAGGAATTTGATTATGTAGCGCTGGGACACATTCATAGTCCTCAGTGTATCGGGAAAGAGACGATTCGTTATGCGGGGACTCCGTTAAAATACTCTTTCTCTGAATGTAGTCATCAAAAGACGGCAACCTTGATTGAACTGCAGGAAAAAGGAAAGGTGAATTTGAAACAAGTACCGCTAGTGCCGCTTCGTGATATGCGAAAAATCAGAGGTACTTATGAAGAACTGACAGCCCGTAGTTTATATGAAAACACCAACACGCAGGATTATGTACATGTTACCTTAACGGATGAAGAGGATATTTTCGATGCCTTAGGGAAACTGCGCGTTATTTATCCGAATCTTATGAAATTAGAGTATGATAATTGCAGAACAAGAAGCAATCAGGAAATTACTGCAACAGAAGACATGGAAGAAAAAAGCCCCTTGGATTTAACGAAAGAATTGTTTTGGCTGCAAAACAACAAACCGATGTCGGAGAAACAGGAAAATTTACTGACAGAATATATGAAACAGATATGGGAGGATGAAGTATGAGACCAATGTATTTGACCTTATCTGCATTCGGTCCTTATGCCGGAGAAGAATGTATTGATTTCACCGGGTTAGGAGAAAAAGGACTTTATCTGATTACCGGAGATACCGGAGCAGGAAAAACAACGATTTTTGATGCGATTGTGTTTGCATTGTACGGAGAGGCAAGCGGAGAAGCAAGAGGGGCGGATATGTTTCGGTCTAAATATGCAGTGCCGGAAACACCTACGTTTGTCAAAATGACTTTTTCCTATCGGGGACAAGCATATCAGATTACCCGAAATCCGGAATATATGCGTCCGCTCAAAAAAGGCGACGGATATACAACGAATAAAGCAGATGCGGAACTTATCTATCCGGATGGACATATTGTAACCAAAAGTCGTGAGGTTACGAAAGCGATAACGGAATTATTGTGTCTGGACAAAAATCAGTTTACTCAGATAACTATGATTGCGCAGGGAGATTTTCTGAAGCTGTTGTTTGCCAAGACAGAAGAAAGAAGTAAAATTTTTCGAGAGATTTTTCATACAAAAGCCTACCAGAGCTTACAGGAAAAGTTAAAAGCGGAAGCAGGCAGCTTAAAGTCATCCTATGAAGATTTGTATAAAAGTATATCCCAATATATGGAGGGGTTACTCTATAAAGACGAGTTTTCTGAGGAAATGGAACAGCTACGGCAGAAGCAAAAGGTGTTTTCGGTTGAAGAAATTGCTGAGGTAGTGAATCGTCAGATAAAGACCGAGCAGAAGCAACTTACTTTTTTGGAAAAGAAACAGGAGCAGTTAGACAAAGAACTTTCCGGGATAAATGAAATTATAGGCAAAGTCAAGGAGCAGCAAAAGGTAAAAGAAGAGCTGCTGCTTGCGAAGAAGCAGCTAGAGAAACAAGAACCACAGTTGAAAGCATTACAGGAGCAATTTGAGCAAAGTCAGATTGTATTGCATAAGACGGAAGAAGAACAGAAGAAGATAGAGCAGCTTTATCAAGAAGCCTTAGGAATTCTGGAAAAACTGGAGCAAAAGAAAAACGTGGAGAAGCAAATTGCCCAGTTGCAGGAAGAAGCAGAAAGAAAACAGGAAGTATACAAACAGGCGTCTATAAAAAGTCGTGCGCATAAAGAAGCTTATGATGCAAAGGAGCAGTATTACTTGGACGAACAGGCCGGTATTCTGGCACAGCATTTGCAAGAAGGCAAGAAGTGTCCGGTGTGCGGTTCACTGAGTCATCCGTCCCCGGCGCAGAGAAAAGAAGGGGCACCGGGAAAAGAAGAAGTAGAAGAGGCAAAAAGAATCTGGGAAGACACGAATGAGAAGGCCAGAGTGGCAAGTGAGGCAGCAGGAGCAGTGAAGGGGAGACTGGAAAGTATGGAGGAGCAATATCGGAAGCTGCTAGAGGAACTGTCAGAGGAGAAGATGCCACCCTTTGCGGATAAAGGGGAAGCGGAAGAAAAACGTCAAACTATGCAAAAAGAAGTTACGGCAGCAAAGAATGAAATGACGAAAAAAGAAACCGTTTGGCGTAGTGTGGAGCGAGAATGTCAGAAATACCAGAATCAAATAGAAACACTTTCCAAACAGATACAGGAAAACGATGAAAGTGATATTGCGGTATGGATAGACAAAAGACAGGGATTAGAACAACATAGAAAAGCGATTGCAGAAGAACAACAACAGATACATATGCGTGTGACAACGAATACGCGTATGATACAGGCAATCAGAAAACAAAATAAGCAGATGCAGGAAGTAGAAGAAAAGTGGAGTCTGCTCAAAGAACTTGCGGCTACTATGAACGGAACGATACCGGGCAAAGATAAGATTATGTTAGAAACCTATGTACAAATGACTTATTTTGACCGAATTTTGAAACGGGCGAATACTAGATTTATGCAGATGTCCGGCGGACAATACGAGCTTGTACGGGCAAAGCAGGCACAGAATATGAAGAGTCAGAGTGGCTTGGAGCTGGATGTCATAGACCATTATAACGGTACGATGCGTAGTGTAAAAACCTTGTCCGGCGGAGAAGCCTTTTTGGCATCCTTATCGCTTGCGCTTGGTCTTTCAGATGAAATTCAGGCTGTTTCCGGTGGTATTTGTTTAGAAACCATGTTTGTGGATGAAGGTTTTGGTTCTTTGGATGAAGAGGCACTTTCACAGGCGATAAGCACTTTACAGGGGCTGGCACAAGGCAATCGGCTTGTTGGTATTATTTCTCATGTGGCAGAATTGCAGGAGCGGATAGAGAAACAGATTATAGTAACAAAAGGGCGTAGTGGTGGCAGCAGCGTCAAGATAGAAGTAGTTTAAAATAAGGGTTGCAAGAAGTAATAAAAGCAATTATCCGAAGGTTTGATTTAGCATACTTTTTGTGCTATATTATTAGACAGGGATAGGAATATATTATGAAAAAGATATTACACTTTGTTTTAAACCGAGTATTTATTACGGCACTGATTGTTTTAATACAAGTCGGTTTTTTCCTGTTGGAACTTTTTAAATGGGGCAATCACTATGTTGAGATTGCTGTAGCACTGAAGTTATTAAGTGTCGGTGTTGTGGTCTATTTGATTTGGAAACCGGGAAATCCGGCGGTTAAGCTGGCATGGATTGTACCTATTATGTTGTTTCCGTTGTTTGGCGGTATATTATATCTGGCTTTCGGACATGTTATTATTTCAAGGAAACTGCGAAGTCAGATGCAGAATACGGAAGAACTGATGAAGAAGAGTCTGCCAGACAACGAGATAGTAATGCAAAAAGTGAAAGAACAGAATATTGCGGTTTCCAATCAAATGAGATATTTGAAGGATTTTTCTTGCACTCCGGTATGGGAGAATACGAATACGGTGTATTATCCGGACGGATTACCTTATTGGAGGCAGATGTTAGAAGACCTTGAGCAGGCTGAGCATTTCATTTTTTTGGAGTATTTCATTCTTGGAGAAGGGACGATGTGGGATGAAATCCTGCAGATTCTGGAGAGAAAAGTAAAAGAGGGCGTAGAAGTACGTTTGATTTATGATGATGTCGGAAGTGTCTTTGTATTGCCAAAGCACTATGACCAGATGATGGAGAAAAAAGGAATTAAATGTGTTGCTTTTAACAAGCTGATTCCTTTTATGACTATTATTCTTAATAACAGAGATCATAGAAAAATAGTTGTTATTGATGGTAAAATAGGATATACCGGAGGCATCAATCTGGCAGATGAGTACATCAATTATAAAACCGTACATGGACATTGGAAGGATGCCGGTATTCGTCTGGAAGGCGAGGCGGTATGGAGTCTTACGACGATGTTTCTTCAGATGTGGAATATGTCAAGGGATACCGATAAGGATTATGCCGTTTATAGACGTTTCTTTGAGGGGCAGTCCAAAATATACGAAGAAAAAGGTTTTGTACAGCCTTACGGAGATACGCCGTTTGATGATGAAACAGTGGGGGAAAATGTTTATCTGAATATGATAAGCTATGCGAAGAAATATCTTTATGTATTTACTCCATATCTGATTACGGATAATGAGATGAATACAGCACTGAAACTGGCGGCAAAACGAGGTGTGGATGTGCGAATTGTAACACCGGGTATTCCGGACAAGAAGTTGATTTACTGGCTGACACAGTCCAGCTATCAGAATTTGATAGAAGCGGGAGTGAAAATATACCAATATTCTGATGGGTTTATTCATTCCAAATGTGTGTTATGCGATGATGAAATTGCTACAGTTGGAACGATTAATTTTGATTACAGAAGTTTTTATCATCATTTTGAATGTGGTGTTTTTTTGTATCAGACGGAGTCGATATCGGTTTTGAAACAGGACATGGAGGATACATTTTCGGTATCGGAAGAAATTACATTAGAATGGTGTCAGAAGAAATTTATGAAGACAAATGTAATTGGTCCGATTTTGAAATTATTTTCGCCATTGTTGTAACTGTTATGAGAGGTAGAAAGAGAGAAAATTTTTTATGTTGCGTTTTATACAGGTAATAGTTTGTAACCTGCCAAGAATTTATATGATTCCGGTTATGGCTTATCGGGCCAAACATCCTGAGAAGTATTCGGAAGAAGAGCGTTATGCATATGCGAATCTTGCAGTTAGCCGCATGATGAAGGCGGGACACATTTCAACCAAAGCATATGGAACACAGAATTTGCCAAAGGAAGGCGGATATATTATGTTTCCGAACCATCAGGGCAAATTTGATGCGCTTGGTATCATTCATACGCATGAAAAGCCGTGTTCCGTTGTGATTGATGAAGCCAAATCGCACACATTGCTTGTACAACAATTTGTAGATATATTGCATGGTAAAAGAATGGTTAAAAATGATTTGCGTCAATCGGTTAAAATTATTAAAGAATTGGCAGAGGATACGGCAGCAGGGAAAAAATATATTATTTTTCCGGAAGGTGGTTATTTCCACAATCATAATGAAGTTCAGGAATTTAAACCGGGATGTTTTAAAAGTGCAATGAAGGCAAAAGTACCGATTGTACCGGTGGTATTAGTGGATTCATACAAGGTATTTGAGGAATGGTCCCTCAGAAAAGTAACAACACAGGTACATTATCTGCCTTATATTCCGTATGAGGAATAAAAAGGAATGACTGCCATAGAAGTGTCGGATATGGTACACGATAGAATTACAAAGCATATTGAGCAAATAACGAATCGTAGAAAATAGGAGATTTTCATATGCAGATGGTTTGGCTAGGCATTCACTTTGTGGGTGTGCTTATCAGTTTTATTCTTTTGCTATCGGTTTGGGATAAAAAGGATTCTGAATATAAGAGCAGATTACTTATGACAATAATCTGTTGTATTATTTTGCTGGTTGCAAGATGTCTTTTTATCGTGGCAACAAATCAACAGGAATTGCTGGCAATTGGTAAAATGGAATATTTTGGAAAAATATTTGCTAATTTTAGTGTGCTCCTATTCATTCTTCGCTATTACGGTGTGAAATGGCCTAAAAAATTTTTGTGGATATTATTGGGCATTAGTTTCGTTATGTGCCTGATTATTATGACTTGTGATCATCACACATTATATTACACATCAATAGAAATGATATGTACAAGTAATGGATATGGATTAAAACTGGGAAAAGCACCTTTGTATTATTTTAATATGGGTTTTACGCTGTTTCAGTTGTTGTTATATCTTTTTGTATGCCTGAATCCGGCATATAGACAATTCAGAGTGAAAGAAAAAGGAGTACAAGCATTTTTGCTTGGTGCCGGTTTGGCACCGTTTGTTATGTTGTTCATTTATCTGGTGGGCTGGACAAACGGTTTTGATACCGCACCGTTAGGTGTTCTGATAGCGGTTACTTGTCTGGTTGTTGCGGTGAAGAAATATGGCTTGTTTGATTTAGTGAAAAATGCGAGAGAAGTTGTTGTAGAGAGTATGGAGGAGGGAATTATTGTTGCAAACAGCAACATGCAATTTCTTTATGCCAATCCTGCGGCCTGTAAACTTTTTCCGGATATGAAGCGCGGAGAAGGTGTTGTAGATGCATCTGAGGTTCGGGCTATCTTTGAACAATCCGGAACAGTTGTGGATTTGAGCGATAAAAGTTACGAAATTCGTTCCTCTGAACTGATAGACGACGGCATGGTTCGCGGTTACATGATTACTATTGTAGATGTAACGGGAGTCGTAAAACAGACCAAGACAATGCGTGATTTGAAAGAGAAAGCGGAGCATGCGGCACTTGTAAAATCAGCATTTCTTGCTAATATGAGCCATGAAATCCGTACGCCGATGAATGCGATACTCGGAATGGCAGAAATGGCATTGCAAGGAGAACTTGGGGAGGAAGAACAGGAATACATTGAACAAATCAAGATGGCAAGTATGAGTTTGCTTACAATTATTAATGATATACTGGATTTTTCTAAAGTAGAATCCGGCAAAATGGAAATTGTAGAAGCAGATTATGATATACATACATTGATAAAAGATTTGAGACATATTGTATCCGGTAAAGTGAAAGATAAAAATCTTGACTTTATTGTGGAAGTAAATCCGATGACACCGAGAGGCCTTCGGGGTGACGAAATTCGTTTGAAACAGATACTGATCAATCTGGTAAATAATGCAGTTAAATTTACCGAAGAAGGGAGTGTCAGTCTTTCGGTTGATTTTGAAAAAGCAGAAGATGGCATCCTCCTTAAGGTGGCAGTTACGGATACCGGAATCGGAATTAAAGAAGAAGATTTAGAGAGAATCTTTAATGCGTTTGAACAGTCAGATACCTTCCGTAATCGAAAAAAAGAAGGAAGCGGACTTGGACTGGCGATTTCAAAGCAGTTGCTTACCTTGATGGGTGGAAGCATTCAGGTAGAAAGTGTTTATCAGGAAGGAAGCCGTTTCTACTTTGAAATACCACAGCAGGTAGTGGATGATGTACCTTGCGGACAGATGATAGAAGAACGCAAGAAAAACGGTAAGAAAGAAGAATATGGTAACTTTAGAGCACCGAATGCCAAAGTATTGATTGTTGATGACAATCTGGTAAATCGCAAGGTTGCTGCCGGTTTGATGAAACCGTTTGCTATGCAGCTTACATTGGCTAAGAGTGGACAGGAAGCAATTGATATATTGAAAGAAGAACATTTTCATATTATTTTTATGGACCACATGATGCCGGAGATGGATGGGGTGGAAACGACTCATGTTATTCGTGCAATGAAGGGTGAATATTATAAGAATGTTCCTATTATTGCATTGACGGCGAATGCTGTTAACGGTGCGAAAGAGATGTTTTTAGAAGAGGGAATGAATGATTTCATTGCAAAACCTATCAGTATTCGTGAGCTTAGCGAGAAAATATTGGATTGGCTTCCATTTGAGTTATTGGAAGAAACGTAGTATTGAGAAATTTATATAAGATGTAAAAATAACCCGGGTGATTATTCAATAATCACCTGGGTTTTATATTCGTTATGAATTTCCTGTCGGAATTTCTTATGAACGAGTAAAGAGTAGATATGATTTGCCTGAATATCCTTTTGCAGCATCTTTCTACCGTTTTCAGAAGTGATATATTGGTGAGAATCTGCCAGTTTAGAGAAGAGGGGGATGGAAGTGTTTTCTTTGATGGCGGACAAAAGAGGGGGAGCATCCTTGCGAAAACCTAACATTCTTGCATAATATACATAATCTTCACCACAGTAGTCGACCATATCTTCTTGATAAATATTAAGAAGGATATGCAGGAGATTTCTGGCAACCCGTGTGTAGGTCATATTTTTTGATTTTAACTGTTCGCAGAAAGAAGTGTAGTCTTGGTAAGAAGACAAAAACTTATTGATACGATCAGAAAAATCATTGTCAATGTCCAGATATTCCATAAAGCCCTTTTCTTGTTCCATCATAAGCTTATAGGGAAGCAGTGGAGAAATATCTTCCGGCAAAATAGGAAATGTTTTTTGATATTCCTGTTGCAGTAATTCATAAAGAGAATCTGGCACTTGCGATTTGATGAAAGAAAGATCTTCCTTTAATGTAATGGACTGACGAATCGCAAGGGCAGAACTATACTCGGCATGAAGATTCTCGGAGTGATAACCGGCTCCGGCGCGTGTAATCGTGCAAGGAACAATGGAACTGTTTCGTCTTTTGAGTGCTTTCAGATATTCAATTCCAAGAATATTATTCGGTGTTTGTAAGACATTCAGATGTTTGGTCAATTCAGGAGAAGTAATGGCTAAGGCATTATTTCTTGCCTGCGGGTAC
>JAFSHK010000051.1 GCA_017440375.1 Lachnospiraceae bacterium | reverse complement strand
CTTCTATGATTACCGGAATTTCCTCTGCATAAAGTATCGGTGCACCCATATTCACTTTCACCGTATCTACTTTGCCATCCTTTAAGAAAAGCTCCAGATATTTTATCTTACCACAACTGATAATGCTGATATTGGTTTTGTCTGTCAGCCCTTTATCATAGACATATTTGGCAACACAACGAATTCCGTTACCGCACATCTCAGCTCTGCTACCATCCGCATTGTACATTTCCATTTCAAAATCTGCTTCGTTTGAAGGATTGATGAAAATAGCACCGTCTCCACCGATTCCAAAATTTCTGTCACTGATTCTCTGAACCAGCTCAGGTTTCTCTTCCTGTGCAATTTTTTCGGTAAAACCATTGATATAAATATAATCATTTCCGCAACCATGCATTTTGGTAAACTTCATAGAAAAACCCCTTTCTAATATAGGAAATTATAGATATAGACAATTGCGAAACCACAAATTACTCTGATTATATTGTGCATGATTAACAATTACCATAAGCAGGTGCTGTGTGTCCGTCGGTACTTAGATGCTGTATTTTAGCATCTTATGTACCGCTACGGACAAAACCGCAGCGAGAGCGTGCCTGCGTTGGTTTGTTAATTATGTACAATTTCTACAAAGTAAATAGGAGTTTCGCAATTACCTATTTAGTTATCCTTTTTTCCTTCTCGAAGTGCCTCAATTTTTATTTTAGCCTCTTCTAAATCTTTGCATCCATCCAGAATCATCCCTATCATCTGCAAAATTCCATCATACTGTTTATCTGTCATTATTTCTTCCATAAGCTCAACCCCCTCAAGGGATATTATAGGCTTTTTCCTTTCCGTTCGTCAATTATTGATACTTCTTTTTAATGTATTTTTCCCTGCAAATAAAAAGTCCGTTCTTTACGCTCTCCGGTCATACAATCTGTGAGTGCAACCGACAATTCCTGTGTTCCTTCTCCGTCAAAAAGTTCCTTCTCAAGTTCAAAAACCAGATTTCCTTGCGTTTCATAAATACTGTCATAACGAATCACCACCTTCTGCCCTTGTTTGTTATAAACAATCACCGGAAGAATAGATTCCTTTTCTTTTGCCAATAAAGGTAGCCCTATTGCTAATGCACAAAATACTATTGTTCCCAGTCCCACTCCCAGTAAACCCACTGACTTTTTCTCTGTCAGCCAGATTCTTTTTTCCAGCTTTTTTAAAATATAACTACTGTACTTATTCCTTGCTCCAACATCATTCCTCTGTATGCATCCTGACACACCTCGTCTTAACTTTTTCTTACTCAATCTGTCTATTCTCTGCAAATCCTTCTGTAATTCTTCTACGGTCTGATATCTATTTGCTGCCTCTGATTGTGTACATTTCTCTACAATCCATTCTATGCCTCGTGATAATTCCGGATTCATACTACGCACCGGGCGAATCCCATAGGGTGGTTGCGCCGGATGATACCCTGTCAGCATATGATACAAAAGGGCGCCTAATGTGTAAATATCACAACTTGGCTCAAGTTGTTTCTGCTCAAGCTGCTCCGGCGCTGCATAGCCAACTGTTCCTGCCAGATTTTCACATTGATTTCCGGCATAATTTAATGAAAAAGCTGCACCAAAGTCTACCAGCCGCACTGTTCCATCCGGACAAACTATAATGTTCTCCGGTTTCAGATCCCGATATATAATTGTCGGCTTTTGGGTATGTAAATAAGCAAGCAACGACAATATCTGCTCTATCCAAATAAGAGATTGCTTTTCTTCAATTTTTCCTTCCGTTTCTATTATATTATGTAAACTTATTCCCTCAATATATTCTATAACAAGATAACCGTTCTCTTCGTAAAAATAGTCATATAACTCCGGCAACATCGGATGTTTCAGACACTTTAACATTTCCATTTCTGTTTTCAACTGTTCTTCTTGCATCTTTGCCACTTTAATAGCAACCAATCTTTCTGTATTCCTATCCCATGCAAGATATACAATACCACAACCTCCCTCCCCGATTACCTTCCTTAATTCATACTTTCCCGCCAATACAAGCGGAGTTGTCTCTTCTTCTCTTTCTTCCGCTCCTATTATTTCCTTTTCCATTTCCCCTGTTCTTTTCATTTACCTTCTCCTCTTCATTTCATACGCTTATTAGGCATTTGCAAAACTCACAAAAAGGAAACGAAGTTGTGCAAACATCTATCTACATTTTATGTAAACCGCAGATATATTATCTTTTTCCCCTCGCCGCATAGCTGCTTCTGCAAGTTCCTTTAATCTCCTTTCACTTGTTTCTTCCGTCATCGCTTCCGGTCGCAAAACTTCACCTATTTCCACTTTTTTCAATCTATACCAGAAACCATCACTACAAAGCAAAAATGCCTCTTCCTTTCTCACAATTCCCATTTTGAAATCCGGTACAAAAAAGCCAAAACTTCCTACGCATTTCGTTAATTTGTTTTTGCCTTGTACATGGTCTTTGGTGATTTGTTTTAAAGCATATTTCCTTTGTACGCTTTTGCTCCTCCAGAGCATATTGTGCAAAAAAAACCGATAAATCCTACTGTCCCCCAAATGCCAGAGCAAATATCTTTTCTCCCACAATATAAGCACTGACATGGTTGTTCCCATAGACAGCTTTCGCTTTCCGGCATAATCTTGCATTCGCCTTTGTATCTGATATATTTTCCGCTCCAAGGAACGTCTGATTATCCAAAGTGGTTTCTTCTTCCCAATCGCATCAAGTAATCCATCATAAAACCAGACTATCAGTTCCTCCGTTACATACCCACTGGCATACTCTCCTTGTTCCATGCCACCCATCCCATCACACACTGCCGATAACAACACTCGTCCCCGACTCGACAACGCCTGCAAGACAAGCACTGAATCCTGATTTATCTTTTTCACTGTTCCCGTATTCCAATATACATTTGTTTCGTAGTACATATTTTCCCCAACTAAAAAGATGTAAAGTCTTTGCACTTAATAGACTTTACATCTTTTTACACTGTTTATGAATTTTTTAACGTCATTTCAAATTCTTCTATGATTTCCTCAATTCTTTTGTCTTTTTCATTCATAGATTCCTCTTCCTGCACATTTTTTAAACGCGCAATCAATTGTAACAACCACGATTTAAATTGCAAATCTGTCATCCCCATACTTTCTGCACTCACCCTCTCACTTCCTTTCCAATATAATATATAAATTATATCGAAAATACGTTTTACTGTAAAGCCTATTAAGTTGTCAAAGTACATTTATATCTCTTCTTGTTTCCTTCATTTTTAGGAATATGCAGCGATTACACTGCAAAAGAATTTAAGATTTATAGAATATAACAAATTATACCCCTCTCCTGTCTTCTTGACAAGAATACAACCTGTCCAAAATTTCGGGGGTCTATTTAGTAAAATCAGATAAAAACATAAAGGCTACTCTTTCGAATAGCCCTTAAACAATTTCTTCTCATTTATTCATTGCTTTTCAAAATTCTGCTCATTTCATCAACCATCTCATTGATGGCACTTGCCTGAGTAGCTACTTCTGCCGTATCGTTAGCATTATTCTCAACCATTGCATTAATGGAATTGAACTGCTCATTCTCATTTCGAATGCTTTCTGCAATATCTTGGTTGATAGAAACTGTCTTCTTAATAACTTCCGCTTGTTTACTATGTGCATCACCCATTGTACTAATTGCACTAACAGAAGTATTCAGCAGTTCTGTCATGTCCTTCATACTTGCAAATACGTTTGCAAAATATTCATTCTGTGTTCCTAATTTCGTAGAGTTTTCTTCAATCTGTAAGGTAATCTCTCTAACATTATTCTGTACTAATTCAATAACAGACTCTACTTCCTTTAATGATTCCTGTGTACTATTTGCCAGATTGCCAACTTCCGTTGCAACAACCGCAAAACCTTTACCAGCTTCCCCAGCTCTTGCTGCTTCAATCGAAGCATTTAAAGCTAATAAATTGGTAGAAGAAGAAATATCACTTATCAATTTTAAGGTAACACCAATTTTTTGTACTGCATCAGACAATTTCTGTGCGATATCCGTTGTTGCTTTCATGGATTCAGATACTTCGCCATTAATGATATGTAAATCATTTAACAATTTTTCATTCTCTAAGGATTTGTCAAGCAAATCTTTGGAAGTTGTTTCTACCTTCTCCACATTATCTGCAACTACTTCTGCCCACTCATTCAACTCAGCGAGATTTGACATGCTTTCATCGGTTCTTACACTAAGTATATTGCTACTCTCTACTAGTTGCTCACTCGTTGCTGCTAATTCTTCTGCTGAAGCACTTTCATTTTCCGAAACCTGTGAAAGAGCATTTCCCGCTGTATACAATCCCTCTGATAATCTCTGCACAGAAGCTAAAACATTCATAACCTGTTCATTGTTCTTTTCTAACTCATCTTTTTTGGCATTTACCAAGAAGTGTGCTACAAAGAATACAAAAATAAGTAATCCTGCCAAAGACAATACAAGTGCAACCAGACACAACGCAATATCCGTAACGAACAACTCATCTTTCACCGGCATAAGATTGGTTCCACGTATTCCCCATGCAATGAAAAGTGAAATCATACAAGCCACTCCATTACCCAATAACAATTTGATATCCAGGAAAAATGCTATCAAAATCAAAAAGAAAAACAAAAATCCCCAAAAGGTTCTGGATGGAATCATATATAAGAGATAATTCCATTGTATAACCAAAACGCAGGTCGAAAAGATTTTACCTAATTTCAATCTTCCATCTTTCAAATCTCCGTTTGCATCAAAGGATGTTTTCACAATCACTATTGCAATTATAAAAAATATAATATCCATAAGTCCGAACAAAAGCGTAGCAAGCCACGGAACAGTTGGATATAATCCAATCACTTTTTCTACTGTAAACATAATCGTTGCACACATTTATCCTTGTGTTATATTGGGCAAAAATAGGTCTTATTTCCTATAAAAAAAACAGCTACACCTTCCCAAATGTAGCTGCTTTCTTTTATATTATGAATAAAATATTTATTGAAAAATCCTGGCAATATCATTATACATAATAAATACCATCAGTATCATGAATACAACAAGCCCCGCAAAGTGTACCATACCTTCTTTTTCAGGTGATACCGGTTTGCCGCGAATGACTTCGATAAACATAAATACCAGTCTGCCACCATCAAGTGCCGGAAGCGGCAAAAGATTCATAATACCCAGATTGACAGACAATAAAATAACTATATTCATCATCGTAAAGATAACCGAAGATATACCGTATGGTTTCACTTCTTCATAAGTATCGCCTACAAACTGTGCAATACCGATAGGACCGGAAACATCATCTTTTGTCGCCTGCCCCTGCACGAGCATAACCAGACTCTTATAGGTTGCTTTGACCCAATAACGTACTTCATAAAAACCATATTGGAATACTTGCACCGGATTACATTTCATATACTCTCCGGCACCAACCAAACCAATATAATATCTGCCGTCTTCTTCACTGTATTTGGGTACTAACGTAATTTCCTGTTTTTCTCCGTTACGCTTCACAACAATATCCAATGTCTGCCCTTTATTCAATATGGAAATCAGACTGACTTCCCGATAAAGATGGGTTCTCTCGCCATTGATACTGACAATTTCATCCCCCACCTGAAGCCCTGCTTCTTCTGCCGCTGAATTTTCCATAAGTTCCTGCACAATCGGTCTATCTGTTCCGGTAAAGGCTACAATAATCAAAGAAAAAACAAAAGCAAGCAAGAAATTAAACAACGGACCAGCAAATACAGTGGCGATTCTTGCCCATACATTCGCAGCCAAGAAAGAATGCTCATCCTGCACACCGTCTTCTGCTGCCACACCATCTTCGCCGTCAAACATACATGCCCCACCAAGCGGCAATAGCTTCAACGAATACTTTGTTTCCCCCTTAGTAAAGGAAAACAAAGTGGGACCCATACCGACTGCAAATTCTACAACACGGATACCATTCTTTTTTCCAATAATAAAGTGCCCAAACTCATGGGATATTACAACCAATCCAAAAATAACTAAAAACAATATAACTGTTGCCATTAATTCATCACCTGCTCAATATATTCATAGGTTTCTGCTTCTGCCTGCAAAATTTCATCCACAGAAGGATTCGTAATTACTTTATGGTGTTCCATAGACTGTTCAATCAATTCCGGTATCTGCAAGAAACGTATCTTTTTCTGCAATAACAATGCTACCGCCTTCTCATTTGCCGCATTAAAAACAGTCGGAAGACTGCCGCCTGTTTTCGCTGCCTCATAAGCAAGCTGCAAGCCACGGAAAGTTTTCGTGTCCGGTTCTTCAAAGGTAAGCTGCTTCAATGCAAAAAAATCTACTCTTTTTCCATCCATCGGTCTTCTGTCCGGATAAAACAATGCATATTGAATCGGCAACTTCATATCCGGAGTACCAAGCTGTGCCATAATACCGCCATCCACATATTCTACTGCGGAATGAATAATGCTCTGTGGATGAATCACTACCTGAATCTTCTCCAAAGGAACATCAAACAACCATTTCGCTTCCATTACCTCCAAACCTTTATTCACAAGCGAAGCGGAATCTATGGTAACCTTTTTACCCATAGACCAGTTCGGATGCTTTAACGCATCTTCCACAGTCATTGTTTCCAGTTCTTCTCTGCTTCTGCCTCGGAAAGGTCCGCCGGATGCAGTCAGAATAATCTTACTAACACGCTCTTTATTTTCACCATTCATAGACTGGAAAATTGCACTATGTTCACTGTCTACCGGCAAAATCGGTACTTTATGCTTTGCCGCTAATGGCATAATAATATGTCCCGCAGTTACCAGTGTCTCTTTATTTGCCAGTGCAATGGTTTTTCCATGTTCAATGGCTGCAATCGTCGGTCTAATACCAATCATTCCCACAATTGCTGTCACTAATACTTCCATTTCTTCCATGGTGGAAACTTCTAAAAGACCATCCATTCCATATGCAACTTCCACATTCAAATCAGTAATTCGCGTACGCAAATCATTTGCTGCCTGCTCACTCCACATCGCAACCTTCTTCGGTTTAAATTCTCTAATCTGTTCTTCCATCAAAGCAACATTTGTACCTGCTGCCATAGCAACTACCTTTAAATCAGGATTATTTCTTACTATTTCAAGTGTCTGGGTTCCGATAGAACCGGTAGAACCCAGTATTGCTATTTTTTTCATGCGCTCCTCCATCTACTGTATCTTTTATTTAACCTTCCAAAAGAAATTACGGTGTAATCAATGCCAAGCCGATAAATATAAGCGGCGCAGCGATAATTACGCTATCAAACCGATCCATAATGCCGCCATGTCCCGGTATCAATTTTCCATAATCCTTAATTTCATAATCTCTCTTAATAGCTGAAGCTGCCAAATCCCCAACCATAGAAACCAAAGCGCCTACCGCTCCAAGACACATAGCACTGCCCCAGTTTATCCAAAAAACATCTTCCGTAAACGGATTGATTACAAAATAAGTATATAACCCAAATAAAACGGCTGCTCCGACAACACCACCAATTGCTCCTTCCACTGATTTCTTCGGACTAAGCTTCGGTGCCATCTTGTGTTTTCCAAACAAAACACCTACACAATAGGCACAGGTGTCACTGCCCCATGAACACAGAAAAATCAACCAAACCAGATATACACCATAGCTCCATCCTTCTCTTATCATAAAAATGAAGGAAAGTAACACCGGTGCATAAAGCAGTTCAAAAAAAGCTGCCATCACCTGTCCAGCCTTATATTTCGGAAAGCTGAATACATAAACAAACATAAAAGCGATGAATGCCATCACTATGCTAATCGTAACAACCGGATAAACAACTGATAAAGCAAAATTTTCTCTCTGCAACATACAAAATGCCAGCACAAAATAATAAAGTACTATTATCACGCTTCCGGTTATCTCTAAACTGTTAAACTTCTTTTCTTCCGTATGTACTCCAGTGGCTTTGGTCAGTTCCCGATAGGCAATGACTGATATAGCACCAAGCACAGCAGCTAATACCCATCCCCCTGTCAAAATCGACATAAGCGCAAGGATAACCAGAACAATTCCACTGATTAATCTTGTTCGAAACATTTTATTCCTCCTTCACAAGGCCGTATCTTCTGTCTCTTTTATTATATGCTACAACTGCTTTTTCTAATTCTTCTTTGGAAAAATCAGGCCATGCAACTTCTGTGAAATAAAATTCCGTATACGCAAGCTGCCATAATAGGAAATTGGAAATGCGTAATTCATTACAAGTACGAATCAGCAAATCCGGCTCCGGTAAACCTTGTGTATCCAATGTATCACTAATTAACTGCTCCGTAATCTCTTCTTTTTTCAATTCACCTGCTTCTACTCTATCTGCTAATTGTTTCACAGCGCGTACAAGTTCATCCCTTCCGCCATAATTCAACGCAATCTGAAAATGCAGACCGGTATTATTCTTAGTCGCTTCTTCCAATTCTGCAATCCTGTTTCTGATATCATCATCCAGACCGGTTTTATCGCCAATTACACGTACACACATATTGTTTTTCGCAGCCGTTTTCAAACAAGTCTTCATATAATTACGCAGAAGCTTCATTAACGCATCCACTTCATCCTGCGGTCTATTCCAATTCTCCGTTGAAAAAGCATATACCGTCAAATATTGGATTCCCATTCTATACGCTTCTTCACAAATAACTTCTACGGTTTTTGCACCTTGCACATGCCCATAGTTTCTTGGCATTCCTTTACTTTTTGCCCATCTTCCGTTACCATCCAAAATAATTGCCACATGATTTGGTATCTTCATACCTTCTTCCATATTACTGCCTCCACATTATGTTTCTCCCTTAAAATACAGAAACCCATTATACTCGAAAAGGGACAGCAGAATATGCGACTATCCTGCAATCCCCTCTTTATTTCTTTATTCTTTTTAACTCTGTTGCCTATGCAACTATACAGTAAGGATTTCTTTGGATTTCTCTTCTACGAGCTTATCAATATCCTTAATGTATTTGTCAGTCAGTTTCTGCAATTGCTCTTCTAATTCTTTGATTTCATCCTCAGAAACTTCTGCTTTCGCTAACTTCTTGAAAGCATCATTACCGTCACGTCTTGCATTACGGATAACAACTTTGTTGTCTTCCCCTTTTTTCTTAACCTCTTTCACGAGTTCTTTTCTGCGCTCTTCTGTTAATTCAGGGAATACCAGACGAATTACTGCACCATCGTTACTTGGTGTAATACCAACATCTGACATCATAATTGCTTTCTCAATATCTTTAATAAGACTCTTCTCCCACGGAGCAATCTGAATCATTCTTGCTTCCGGAACTGTAATATTACCTACCTGTTGAATCGGTGTCGGTGTTCCGTAATAATCCACTTTAATTTTGTCAAGTACGTGAGGATTTGCACGACCTGCGCGGATTGTACTAAAATCCGTTGCCAAAAAATCATATGCTTTCTTCATTTTTTCGTCATATGGTTTTAATCTCTCGTCCATATCTTCTATTATACCTTCCTCTCTTATATTTACATTTTTTAAACAGTAACTTTCGTTCCGTTAAAATTACCCTTCATCGTATTTACGATACTGTTTTCTTCATTCAATCCAAATACCCACATTGGCATTTTATTATCTCTTGCCAGAATAGATGCTGTCATATCTACAACTTGTAAATTTTTCTCAATTACTTCATCAATAGATACTTCATCATATTTCTTAGCTGCCGGATTGGTTCTTGGATCATCGTCATAAACACCATCAACTGCTTTGGCAAGCAGGATAACATCTGCATCTACCTCTACTGCACGAAGAACAACTCCTGTATCGGTTGAAAAATAAGGATGACCTGTACCCCCTGCAAAAAATACTACCATGTTTTTGGCGAAATATTTATTTGCTCTGTCCTTTGAGAATAACTTTGTAAAAGAGCCACATTCAAACGGTGTCAAAATACTTGTCATCATTCCAACCGAACGAAAAATCTCAGATACATAAATGCAGTTCATAATGGTTGCTAACATACCTATCTGATCGGCTTTTGTTCTGTCAATGTTCTCACTGGAACGACCTCTCCAGAAATTTCCTCCTCCAATTACAATACCAACCTGAATGCCATCATCTACAAGCTGTTTCACCTGCATAGCAACTCCACGCACTGTTTCTTCATCAAATCCTGTCTTTTTCTCTCCCGCTAATGCTTCTCCACTTAGTTTCAAAAGAATACGTTGCATTTTTCTAATCTCCCATTAATATGCTATTTGAACTTTATTTCTTTTTCTTAATTTCATCAAAGAAGGATGTTGGATTAACATCAGCATAGCACTGTGAACACATACCTTCAATAACCGCACCATTGTTAATCTGTACTGATTTAGATTTAATATTACCCATAACAATTGCGGAAGTGTCCAGAATAACAGGTCCTTTTACATCAATATCACCTTTTACTGCACCGGCAATGACTGCACTTGTTGCAAAAATATTACCTATAACAACAGAACTCTGTCCGATTTTCACGCTTCCCTGGCTGTTAATCTCACCGGTAACCTTCGCACCCTCTGCATAAATCTCAGCCGCCTTAGAATTTCCTTCAATTACACCTGTTATGTTTAATTTCCCAAGAATATCAATATTACCTCTTACTGTACCAATCAGTTCCAAAGAGCCACCGGAACTGATATCACCGGTAATAGCCATTCCTGCTGTTACAATTGCTGTTTCATCTGTCATCATTTTTGTAGCTTGAAATTCCATTTTCTTCTCTTCCCCTCTTTTTTCCCGGAAGGATTTCTTTGCTTCCATACCGGATTCCTCTTTATGCTGCTGCACTGCCTGCGACTGTACCGTTGTCACTTTAGGCTCTACACCGACCGGTTCATTTACGTTACCAATCGTTTCCACCTTGTCCAACATATCACTTAATTCCTTCGCAGAAAAAATATTTTCTGCTGTCTTCTCTGATACATTATTTACCGGCTTCTCCTGTGCACCTTCCGCAGCAAGCGCCGCCTCCAGTTCTTCCTCCGGCATCAGTTCATTCACAGCTTGGGATAAATCTTCCTTCAAATCTGAAAAAAAGCCCATCCTAATTATCCTCCATTCTTTCGTCGTTTCTAATATGTTGTATCGGTTCCGTATCTTCCGTTATCGGAACGATTATTGTGTCTTCCATTGCCTGAATCTGTTCAATCAACATCGGCAAAGCCTCTACCGTTGTATTTTTATTTGACGCATCATGCAACAAAATCATGCACTCCTGGTATTGCTGTAATTGTGCCAAACAATTATTCAGAATTTCATCTGTACTGATATAACTGCTGGAAGCATCACCTGAAGATATATTCCAATCGAAATAAACAATCTCCTGTTCATTCAAATAATCAATCAAATCATGCATGTCAACCTTGCTGACTGCATTACTGCTTCCACCGGGAAATCTTGCAAACTTGCATTCTACTCCCGTTAATTCATACAGAAAATCCTGTAATTTGTTCATATCCTGCGCATAGCTGTCCACAGATTGATATATCTCATTATACTTATGACTGTACGAGTGCATACCTAATGTATGCCCCTCCTCTACAATCCGTTTATATAACACCTGATATTGTTCTTCTTCCTTGCCAACTACAAAGAAAGTTGCCTTCACATCATACTCTTCAAGAATCTCAAGAATCCGTTCCGTGTTACTGCTTGGTCCATCATCAAAAGTCAGATAAACCTTACGAATATTATCATCCTGTAGCAATTCTTCCGTATCGTTGTTTGATGTATTTATCTCATTGTTATCCGATATATCTGTTTCGGATGTCGTATCATCTGTGTTTTCTTCGGCACCTGCTTCTTGCGGTGTCTCTTGTATGTCGTCCGCACTATAAATAACAGCCGTTTCTTTTACTTGTGCCTGTAATTCCTTCAATTCTTTGCGTACACTATGAAGCCGTACTCCCAAAATAATGCAAAGTATTGTCGGAATCAATATCGCCATAACGAGGATGAAGATGATTAATTTTTTAAGAAACTGCACACGCTTCCGACGTGCCAGTCTGTTTGCTGCATCATCGCCCACTGTAGCCATCTTCACCGACTCCTTAATATTTTCTTTCTTATCATAACACATCTGTGGAATTACGAAAAGAAATTTTACAAAAAAAATACACTGAAATTTATTCCAATGTATTTTTCTCACTTTTATATCGTTTTTTGATTCTTTCCAGTTATTCTTTCTCACAAGAAGCCGTATAAGGTGCCAATTCAAGGCGGATGAAATAACCTTTGTCATTATGACAAACCGGACAAACCTCCGGAACCTGTGTTCCGTAATAAATATTACCGCATTCCATACACATCCATGCTGTTTTCACATCGGAAACAAACAATTTCCCCTGTTCCAGCCAATCCGCAAATTTACCGAAACGATCACCATGTGTTTTTTCAATTTCTGCAATCATGCGAAAAGAATTTGCCACCTCAGAAAATCCTTCTTCCTCTGCTTTCTTGGCAAAATTCTTATACACATCGTCATGTTCTTCGTATTCATTGTGCTGCGCCATACGAAGCAATTTCGAAACATCATGTGCTAAGTCAATCGGATATTCTCCTTCAATCGCTACGTTCTCTCCGGCAAGTTCCCACAAATGCTTGTAGAAAATCTCCGCATGTTCCTTTTCCTGGTCTGCTGTGAAACGAAATACTGCTTCCACCACATATAAGTTTTCTTTTCTGGCCAATCCTGCCGCTATTGTATAGCGGTTTCTCGCCTGACTTTCTCCTGCAAAAGCACGCATCAAATTTGTTTTGGTTTCGCTGTCTCTAAACTCCATTCGGGTATACTCCTTCCTGTCAATCCATCTTGTTGTTCTTTTTCTGGTTAGTATACCCGCTATTCGTTCTTTTAAACGCGCTCCATCAGATAAAATCTGGAGGCATAGTCCGGATTAAACAGTAAAATCAAAACGACTACCGCTTTCCGGTATTTCCTCGCCCTTCACCTGCTCCCAGTCCACTGCTTTGATTTTCTCCAACAGTTCTTCTATGGAACCGGCCTCAACTCTTGTTTTTTTCGTTTTATCGAAAGCTTTATATGCCGATGTACTTGCCTCTACGCTCTTATCGTCCGTTTTTGTGTTGACCGCTTTTTCGCCGTTTTCTTCTTGTTCCTCTTTCTCGGCCTTTTTGCTCTCTTGCATTTTCTCGACAAATTCTTTCTGACGTTCACTAACTTTCTCTAACTCAGCAAAAAAAGTTACATTGCCGTCTCCGTCTATCGACATACCAATATGAGTTACCTCTTCCTCTTTATCACCCAATTGTTCTTTCATATCAGAAAGTTTACCAACTGCATCATCCAAAATACCAATATATTTATTCTTTGTTTCTTCATCAGCCGCCATTGCCTCCAATGTTTCCGGCTCAATCAGAACACTGTATTCTTTCGTTCCTCTTGCCAGATAAGCTGCTGCTTCTTCATCACTTTCATAATCCGCTACCATGAAGTCCATATTGCCATATGTCTTTTTCAGTTCTTCCAGAAGTTCTTGCGCTTTCTTACTTAGCTGAACTTTATTTTCCTTGTCAGCCTTTTCTGCTTTTGCAACTTGCGTCTCTGTAACATTCTGCTTATCCGTCTGTTTCGTCTCTTTTGTTTTTTTGGCATTTACACTATTTTCGTACAAACTCTGGTATACACCATATCCACCTATCTTACTCATGCTTCGCCCTCCTTTGACCATGTTCGAAATCCATTTCTGATTGCACTATTGCCTTATAAGATATATCGGATAAAATGGGGATTTTCTACAGCCTTTCTATTACATTTGACTATTTTCTCTTATCAATAATAACCTTTAATTTACCGGTTCTTTCGTTGTATTCAAGTTCTGACGCCTGACACCATTCTACTTTGGGAATATCCAGCACATTATCATCAATGGCATCTTTTACTAAACTGCGTTCTTTATATAACATCTCTAAAAACTTTTCTGTATTTTTCTCATCTGCCTTTGGTACCGCAATCTTAAATACAAACTGATCTCTTATATTATGCGTCACAATAATTTGATAAGCATAGTATTCAATATCACACATATTTAAAATATCTCCCACATCCTGAGGGTATAAAGTCACATAGCCGGCTCTTGCAGCAACACCACTTCTGCCAAGAATCCTAAACTTCCGGTCTGCAGCACCTTCCGGTTCTACATATTCGCCCATATCACCTGCCGGATATCGAATCAACGGAATTAACGTCTTGAAAAGGGATGTGATATAGATAACTCCCGGTCTGTTCATCTCTCTAATGACCTCTCCTGTATCAGGGTCTACCAATTCCATTTTGCATAAATCAGACATAGCACGATGCTCATTAAATCCACAATCCTTCGTAAAATATCCGATTGGCCCACCATCATTGGATGCATAAAAAATGGAGCGGAATTCGATATCTCTTCCAAACGCCTCACTTATTCTGTCTCGCTGATCCTGATACAAGGTTTCCCCTGCAAAATAAACAGTATCCACTGCAAATCCTGTCAGCTTATTATCATTGATATAGGAAACCATTTTCGTCAGTATAGATGGCAAACCTGCCAGACAGTTAATCTGATGCTTTAATATAGTCGTTACCATCTCTTCAATAGATACATTTCCGGCAAGGTTATACATAATGGTCTTCGCCGGAGAAAAATATAACATACTATATGTATATAAAAAACTGGCATACAAACCACCTGCATAAAACAGATTTGCAATTTTGGTTCCGTTTGTCAATCCACCCTTCGTAAGAACAGCACCGCTACATTCACACAAGGTCTGCCATTCTTCAGCCGTATACAAAGAATATTTGGGATCTCCTGTTGTTCCGCCACTTTTAAATATTTGTCCGTCTGTTTGCGGTCTTGTTGCAACACTTCCTCCATCTTGGTCACAATGTTCCCAGAAATCATCCTGATCAATAAACGGAAGCTCCTCAAGGGAAGCATTCTCCGGAATATCCTTGTATAAATCAGCATAATACTTTGAATGACTTCTGGCATAACTGATAATCTCATTTAATGAATAAGTCTTAACACTCATAACGACTCCTCTCCGCTCTGCTTGCTAATCAGGTCTATAATATCTTCTTTCAATTCTTCAAACTCGCCAACCGTTACTAGCTTGTCATACTCAAATTCCTCGCCATTCAACATCTGCATAATAAGATAATCACCGTTTTCTCCTCCCGGAATAACTCCTGCCACTACAAAGTCACACTTCTTGGCTATCTGATATCCATAATCACAACTAGGAGAATTCATAGAAATAACCAATTCTATCATTTCATTTTTCTTTCGAACGGTATTATGAATAGCCTCCTGCAATATAGATTCCAAATCATCAGCCGCCTCACTAAGCATTATTTTCGTAATTTTCAAAGCATCCTGATTCTCAATATTAATTTCCGTACTATCGGCTAGTTTAAAATCATCACAAAAATCATACTGCCATCCCAGTCTGTCATATATCTTATGAAGCCAGCATTCTAACTCTCTTGGCGCATAAACCTTACTATATGCATTAGAATCTATAATTCGCACACAAGCACACAAATCCAGTCGCTCATCATTTTTATTATACTCACTCTCTAAATCAGAACCAATATAAGACATTAGGAGAGAAGTTGCTGTAAATCCGGCTTTCAACAAAGCTTTCTGTGACATTGGATGAAAGGCAACCGGCTGTCCCATCAATGCTCTGAAATTCTGCTCTTTAGCAATCTTAATACAATAATCTATGAATCTCGCCAATAATCCAAGTCCACGAAATTCTTTTCGAATCACTGCATTCGAAATTTCCGGCATATTTTTATACTGCTCAGAAAAGGTCAGTGCAAAATGTCCGGCAATCTGTCCGTGTTCATTCACGGCAAGAAAAGACATAATCTCTTTCTCTTCTATTAACTGCTTGAAAGAGTCCACATAATATAATCTCTCATAGGAATAGGAATAGCCGTATTCACTATAAATACAACGAATTGCTTCGATAATATCCTCTTGTGTCACAACCGGACGAATACTTATATTCGTATCAAGTACTTCCATCGGTTTATAGGGCTGCGGTCTTTTGAACTGAATCGGATTCTTAGTTCTTAGACGGACATAAATTCTTTGTCCCTCTCTTCCCAACTTCTCCATACCGACTCCATCCACGCAGGCACCCAATATGTAATTACGCAAATCTTGTTTATCACTTGCAATTCGCTCTTTATCATAAGAAAAATCAGACCATCCCGGTATGCCCTTATCCCTGATAGAAACTTCAAAAAAAGTATCTTTCAAATATATTTCTATATTTATTTTTCCTCTGTTGTCAGGATAAGCATTCTCCATCCTTTGTTTTAAAATTTCCCCAACAACAAATCGAAATGAATGATATCTTGGAATATCGAGCCTGCCAATAATAGCATCCATAAAACTCAATGTAGCATCTACATAACGTTTGTTATTCCATATTTCAAGTGCTGCAATTTTCTTTGTTTCCATTTTTACCTCACTCCACACAAATTCTATTCCACCCTAACACCGGTCCATATTCCACTTTGCTTCCATGTTGAATGGAATTCTGTATATTTTCCTGCAATACACTGTGATTTAAATTATCTCTTACAATCACTTTCTGCTCTTTTCCGTTTATTTCAACTTCAATATACTTATCCTTTTCCTTTGTTTTACATTTTTCAAGCTGTAAAAGATACTGCTCCACATCTAAAAAAACAGCTTCTGAAATATCCGGATAGTTTTCTTCCTGCTTTAAAATAACCTTTCTATACTCCTGAAAATCGTCATTTTGACAGCATAAAGTAAAACAGCTTGTATTCTTTTCAATTTCCTTATTCAATAAAAATACATCTGCTTCTATCCCATCCTTCCTTAGCCTCATCCTTTTTATCTGATTCATTAAAAGGAAAATCATAAAGGTAATGACTTCCGCCGACGTATAAGCGCCCCACACACCATTCATACCAAATATCTTACCCAGTACAAAGGCACTGCCGAGGAATAACGCAAAACATCTGAAACTAACCAGTACAGCAGACATAAAACTGTTTTCTGTTGACTGCAGATAATAACCAATCACAACATTGATTGTCATAATTATCATGCTTGTTCCATAAATGCGAACTGCAAGTACCGATTGCTCCAAAAGTGCTACCTCACTGACACCGAAAACGGTAGGAACAATTTGTGGTGCAATTTCCAGTCCAATCGTTACTGTACCACAAATAACAATCGTGGTAAGAAAAACCAGTCGCAAAGTATCTTTTATTTTCCTATGGCTTTTTTCGCCATAATAAAGACTTACCATAGGCTGTATTGTCTGGCTTAATCCTTCGAACAAAGCAAGCGAAACCGTATAAAGATTGAACACAACCGTATAAACAACAACTCCGCTAGTTCCTGCCAGACTCACCACATAATGATTCATAATGAGAATGGTCAGAAACTGATATACAAAATGCAATGCGGTACTGGCGCCGTTTTTTATAATTCGAAATACAATTCCATTCACTACAAAATGAAACTTCAACGTATTTCTGGAAGTAAAAAAGTGACTTGCTATTACAATTACACTCACAAGCTGCCCAAGTACTGTTGCATAAGCAGCACCGGCTACGCCAAGATTCATCACTCCGATAAATACGATATCAAACACGATATTTACAACGATGGAGAGAAACATCCCTACCATAGAAAGTGTTGGACGTCCATCATTTCGTACAAAAAAGGCAAGGCCAATATTTAACATAAATACAGGTGCGCTCACCAATATGATCATAGCATAAGCATAAACCATCTCAAACACTTCTTCCCCTGCTCCTAACCATACCGTTATCTGTCTGCCAAAGAAAATACCTGATAAAAGCAACAGACATCCTGTCAAAGCAATTAATTCCAGGGAAATGCTAAACGCCTCATTGGCTGTTTCCTTATCACCTTTTCCGGAGTCAATGCTCATTGCAATGGAACCTCCCACTGCATACAAAGATGCAAACGTATTAATAATCATATAAATAGGCGTCGCAAACGTAACCACCGACAGCGATAAATCATCCAAAAAATAACCAATAATTACCGTATCCGCAAAACTTGCCAGTGCTGTTGTCAGATTCATAAGAATCGTAGGAACAAGCATGGTAAAGAAAATATTTTTCACAATGGGATTGTGCTTATAATAATACATTTTTTCCATGATAACTCCCCGTCCTTACACTCTTCTATCCACTACACTTCTGACTTTTCCGCCACCACTGCTTAATACAAATACATCGCGCTCCTGACAAACCACTCGTACCGATCCTGTCTCATCATGTATGCATTCCGCAATTTCAGCATAATTTTCCATAAGAATTTTCAATGCATCTGCTCCGGAGTATGCAAAATCGCTCTCCACACAAATAGTCATACAACTGATGGTATCGTAATCCAGAAGAATCTGTAACCATCCTGTATATCCCATTTTCTCAGAAAATACGGACTTAATATTTTTATAATTGATATAATTGGTTGCAAATTTGAAAATATCACCAAATCTGCCTAGTAACTCAAATCTCGGTGCAACTCTTCCGCATTTACAAGGTTCCTTTATAAAACGCCCTAAGTCCCCGATTTCATATCGTTTGATACCGATATTTTCCTGATCAACCGGAGTCCAGACAAGTCTTCCTATTTCGCCCTCTTCCACCGGTTCATCTTTATCCATCTTTAATATTTCAAGATATTTGCTTGCCACAACGTGATGAATACTTCCCTCACAACACTCACAGGCATACCCCATGGAACCAATTTCATTACAACCATATCCAAGAGAAGAGATTCTCTTAATATGAAATGTTTTCTTCAGATATTCCATCTGAACCGGGTCAAAATGTTCCCCACCATAAAGGACAATTTCAATTTTACCATATTCCTGAAGTGCTTCCTTTTGTTCCCTGAAAAGTCGTAGCAAATAAGTAGGCATTCCCAACAGTACATTGACATGATTGGATATAATTTCCTCTGCCACATGCTTCATATCCATCTCCGCTGTCATCGGTAGCTGAATAATATCTGCCGTTTTCAAAGCTTCGTAAATACTGATAAAACCACCATACAAATCACCGGCATAAAAAAGATTCATACATACATCTTTCTTCGGATCAACTCCTGCCGCAATAATGAAGCGTGCCGCCTCATCATATGTAACCTGTGCATCATCATAAGAATGTGGTGCATACTTAGCCTTTCCGGAGCTGCCTCCGCTTTTCAATAGCAAATAACCTTTCCTTTCAATCTCTCTTTTGGATGGAAAATCATCCTTTCGAAGCAAAGGTGTTCCCGTCTCAAATGGTGCTTTTCTCATATCTGTCATCTCGCTCAATGACATACTACCCTTTGGCAAGTCTTTGGAAATCAAACTTACTCTTTTGAGATAATGAGTCAAAGCATATACACCGTCATGAGGCTCTCCTGTATAGCCACCCATCATAAGCCCCGGTTCCGTAATCCTGTTCACACCACCCGATAACAAAAGACTCGTAAGTGCTGCAATTTCTTCTCTATCACAAGCAAGTCCTACACTTTGCAGATAAGAACGAAACGGTCTTAAAACAGAAATAACATCCTCTCGTTTTATCGCTTTCACAAGCAAGGTACGGTACAAAGGTGATGCGCAAAGTTCATTGTCATATTTTACAAAAATACGGCATCCATCCCCTTCAAGCAGCTTTGCTTCTCCCATCATCTCATCCAAGTGGCATAACTGGATTTGTGTGGTAAGTTCCGCCTGTTCCGCCTGTGAAACAGGATGAATCGGATACGTATCAGAAACCTCCTGCAATACCTTCATCATTTCCTCTGCAAATAATTCCAGTTCTTCTCTACTATCTGTTTCGTAGAAAACAAGCTGCGGTGCGCTACATGCCTGTTGGTCATTGACACATACGTCCTCCGCTAATCCCTTCAGTCTTTCTGTGTTGCATCCTTTTTGGGTAAAATAAGCAAAACTGATACGATTTCCCCATTCTACAATTTTCACTCCTGCCGGAGCCAGTTTCCGTACTCCTGCGGTTGCACTATCAGAGCCCCATACAGCAATTGCATTACATAGTGAAAACATCGTTTGTAACAATTCCTCATCCTTGGATGATAACGGAAATACATAGAAATACGGACAAAGTGTCTCATCGATTTCACAAAGTTTTTCCACCATTGTCATTGCCACCTTGTGGGCACCTGTTGCTGTCTTTATCACATTGATATTTCCTGCAAGAATACCCTCTACGGAACTGAAAAATGGAAGCATCGCATCATTGGAACTGGTGACATGCCCAAGAACCCCTATCGGCATCCATCCTTCGAACTCTTCTTCACGTGTGCTTAATCTGTTAATTTCAAATGGAAGCTCACCAAGTTCTCTTTTCACCTTCTTAAATAATTCTTCTGCAGACAAAACCGAAATAGATTCTCTTTTTATCTGCATTGCTTCTTCTCTTGAGAATCCAAGTTCCATAAGCTCCGGAACCAGAAACTCTTCTTCCTGAATCAAAAACTTTCCTAACTTATCCAGACTATCTATTACTCTTCGAATATCAGGTGCTCCATTTGCCAAGTCAGTTGCGATACTCTCACTTACACCATGGAAACAGCTTTCTTTATCCAATTCTGTTCTAATACCTCTTATAATAAATTCCATAACAATCCCCCTATTAGCGTTTTAGCAACTCGCTTGCAGTAATTGCACAGCTTTTTCCCTTACTTGTACCGGCACGACCAATAATCTCCATAAACGGTGTCTTAATACCGCATCCGCACTCCTTCGGATCATGCAACACAGCCATATCACCCATTAAGACAGATACTGCCGGCACACTCATCAAATGTGGCGTAATGAAATTTGCAAATCCCGGTTGCCCATAAGGTAACGGTTCCAGTGTTTTCACATCACGAATAAACATTCTGCTGAAAACCGGAATATGGAAATGATGATTCGGACATTCAAAATAAGGCACGGAATGTTCCGTTGAACCATATCCATCCCTGCAATTTTCTGCCGGAATACCTAACATCTCTTCCACCATTGCATACAATTCACTTTTTCGAATCTGCTTATCCGCATATCCTTTCCATCCACCGCCAAGCATCGTCATGGACTTCTTATTTAATTTTAACGGACGATGCCCCGTTTCTTTCATTTGTCTGACCGTAAAATAAAGAAAAGACGGAAACCCGAAGATTCGCACCGGCAATCCTTGTTCCTCATATTCTTCCAATGCTTTAATGGTTCCATATACATCAAAATCATGTCCCTCACCATTATAGCGAAGAGCAAAAAAAGTCTGATTCACCGGTGCGTAACTCAACAAACCGACGTCTGTTTTCGCCGTACCTAAATCTTTGCTTATCTGAGCCGGTTCATATGTAAAAAGGAGATAGTTCGTCGGATCATCAGACAAAAAACCAAAATGACGAAATTCATTTCTCACCATCGCATTTCCAAAATCAAAACTATCCTGGTCAAAGAACATCTGACTTTTCTGACCGGTAGTTCCTGAACTCGTTGCATGTTCTACAATCTGCTCACGAGGAACACTTAATATCTCGTACTTTTTAAAGAAATTAGCATGAATAGGCGGAATTTTCACCAAATCATCCTCTGATTTGATATCCTCCGGTTTTACCCCCGCTTCATCCATATACTTCTTAAAAAATTCATTATTATCCATGTGATGTTTCACACAATCTCTCATTGCTTCCAGAAAAATCTCGGAAGAATTTTCCTGATCGTATACATCCTCTAAATTTATTAGTTTTTCCCTTGCAGTCATGATAATCTCCCTTCACACTTTTTGTTTCATATTTTTAGTATATGATACACGCATTTTTCATGTCAAGCACATGCACTACACCCAAATAAAAAAAGCCCTTGAAATCATTGATAATTCAATAACTTCAAGGGTTTTATCCTATGGTAATTATCCTATGTCAAAAACAGTTTCCAATATAAATTATATTTACATTCCCATCTGCTTTGCAACTTCTTCAGCAAAGTTTTCTTCTTTCTTCTCAAGACCTTCACCTGTTTCGAAACGAACGAAGGATTTGATAGAAAGATTTGCACCATTTTCTTTGGCAACCTGCTCGATATATTTTGCAACAGACTGTTTTCCATCTTCTGCTTTAACATATACCTGCTCTAACAGACATACTTCTTTTAATTCTTTGTTAAGACGTCCTACAACAGCACCTTCAATAACTTTGTCCGGTTTGCCTGCCATCTTAGGATCATTTTTAATCTGTTCTGCAATGATTGCTTTTTCATGCTCTTTGTATTCTTCAGATACATCTTCTGTAGAAACATATTTCGGATTTAAAGCTGCAACCTGCATTGCAATGTTTGTCATAGCTTCTTTCACTGCATCGTTTACAACATCTGTAGCTGCTTCTACGATAACACCGATTCTGCCGCCGCCATGAACATAAGAAACTGCACAACCTTCTGTTGCAACAACTTTTTCAAATCTTCTGATTGTCAAGTTCTCACCAATTACTGCTACTTTGTCTACCAAAGCATCTTTTACAGTCTTAGCTGTATCCAAATGCCAAGCTTCTGCAAGGAATGCATCCATATCTGCTGCATCAGAATTTACTGCCTGATTTGCAACTGCTTCAACATATGCCTGAAAATCAGCATTTTTAGCAACGAAGTCTGTCTCAGAGTTAACTTCAACAACTGCTACTGTCTTATCATCTTTAACGGCAACACGGCAAAGACCCTCTGCTGCAATTCTGCTAGCCTTTTTCTCTGCTTTTGCCTGTCCATTTTTTCTTAAATACTCTACCGCTGCATCCATATCGCCATTGGTTTCACCAAGAGCTTTCTTACAATCCATCATACCTGCACCGGTCATCTCTCTTAATTCTTTTACCATTGCTGCTGTGATAGCCATTTTCATTTTCCTCCTGTTTTATATTTTCTTACTGATTATGCTTCTTCTGCTACTTCTTCAATATCTTCTGCTACTGTTTCTTCTACTTCAGGAACATATGCTTCTTCACCCTGATTTGCTTCGATAACAGCATCTGCCATTTTAGCAACGATAAGTTTTACAGCTCTGATAGCATCATCATTACCAGGAATAATATAATCAAGTTCTTCAGGATCACAGTTTGTATCACCAATACCGATTAATGTAATACCAAGAGAGTGAGCTTCCTGAACACAGATTTTCTCTTTCTTAGGGTCAACTACGAAGATACAGTCAGGAATTCTTGTCATGTTCTTGATTCCGCCAAGGTTCTTCTCTAATTTTTCCCATTCTTTCTTTAACTGAATAACTTCTTTCTTAGGAAGTACTTCGAAAGTACCGTCTTCAGACATTGTTTCGATTGCTTTTAATCTTTCGATTCTGGACTGGATGGTTTTGAAGTTTGTTAACATACCACCTAACCATCTTTCATTTACATAGTACATACCGCAACGCTCTGCTTCTGTTTTGACAGCATCCTGAGCCTGTTTCTTTGTACCAACAAAAAGAATTGTACCACCCTGAGAAGCCACATCAAAAATTGCTCTATATGCCTCATCTACTTTTCCAACAGATTTCTGTAAGTCGATAATGTGGATACCATTTCTCTCTGTGAAGATGTATGGAGCCATTTTAGGATTCCATCTTCTTGTCTGATGTCCAAAGTGAACACCTGCTTCTAATAACTGTTTCATTGAAATAACGCTCATTTTTCTTACCTCCGTTTGGTTCATATTTTCTTCCATATGTCTTTCCGAATAAACCCTGCTCATCTGCCTACCTCCGCGTCATGAAGCACCGACAGACAATCAACATATGTGTTTTCTCGCTCGTGGCGTAGTCTATCCACGCACACTTTGATACTATATCACAAAAACCTTGCATATGCAAGGTTTTTTTGAAGAATTACCAGAATTACCCTATTCTACACCTGTAATAATTCGTGCCATCTGTTCGTCGCTGGCATCTGCCGGAATGATATAAGTTCCTGTTCTGATTTTCTTATCATAACCATTCTGGCATAAAAACTTATCATAAACTTCTGCGGAAGAAACTGCACCTACATCAGCAAGCTTCTTACTAACAGTATAAGAACCATCCCCACTGCTAATTGTTATAGTCATGTTGGCTCCAGATGTTATCATCTCTTCTTCTGCTGCTTCTGTCGCTTCTGTCGCTTCTGCTGATACGTCCGCTTCAACGACTTCATCCGCTTCAACAACTTTCTCTGTAGTCTCCTCTACATTCTGTTCTTCTTCCGGTTGACCGAGTGCTTCCAACTCCTCTATCGGCAACTCATCCACAAACTTCTCATCTGCAAATGGAGCTTCTTCCGGTTCTTCCTCTGTCAAAGGCTGTTCGTTCGCAATCTCTTCAACTGTTGCGTCGTCTGATTCTTCTGTTTTTTCTACTTCATCAGTTACTTCGGTTTCTTCTTCAGACGTATCCGCTGTAAGAACGGTATCTTCAATCATTCCCAATTGTTTCGCTCTTGCAATCACTTCTTCATCTGTCATCGTCTTTTTCCCTGGTAATGCAACACCCATAATCAGTGCTGTCACTACAATACCAAGCCCAAGACCTCGTAAATAATATTTTAATTCCATAGCTCACCTGTGTTTATAGTCCTTCAAACAAATCAATGACTAATTTTACTTCTCCAATACCAAGCCCTAACTCTTTGGCAATCGCCATGTTAGATTTACCGGCTTTGTGTAATTCTAAAATTCTTTCATTACTGTTTCTGCCACTCTCTTTGCCATTCGCAAACTGAATATCAACGGTCGGAACTTCAACAGCTGCCGTATTATTTACCGCACCAGTTGATTTCTTTGTTCTTGTGGTCTTAGTTGTTTTCTGAGCATTTTCATTATTCTCAGTTTTTGTTGCTTTCTTAGTCCTTGTTTTCTTTTTCTCCGGTTTCGGTTCCTTCGGCTCTTCTTGCTGAAGTAATTCCATAATTTCCTGTGACTCATTTACTGCATCTGCCACATAATCATATTCTCCATCCGGATTGTGAATAATTTCTACTCTTGGTGGTGCAATCGGGATAAACTCATCCTTTTCTTCTATTATATCTTCCTGCACCTCATTTTTTTCTTCCAATTTTTGTTCTATAAAATGATTCTCTTTTACAGCATTATTCTCTTCTACCGCCTGTTGTACTTCATTGATAACCGTTTCATCAAACTCTGACGCATCATGAATTTCAACAATCTCTTCCGGTACATTTTCTACTGCATCCAAAACAGTATCCATCGCATTTTTTACAGTTTCTTCTGCTTCCCTTGCCGTAATCTCTGCATCCTTAACTGTCTGCTTCACTTCTTCTGCGGTCTTCGCGGCTTCACTGACTGTATTTTTCAAATTCTCATGCTTATCATTTAACATATCATACAGAAATAAAACTTCTTTATGATTTTTGTTTATTTCTTCTAATACTGTGTCTGAATATTCATTTACCGCCATGATTTTCTCATTTGTAACACGTTCCATAGAACGCTCTGTTTTTTCCATAGCATAAGTAATTGTTTCATCTACAATATCTGCGATATGCTCTTTGGCACCTTCTACTTCCTGAGCAACCAGCTTTCTTACTTCATCCTCTGTAATTAACTGCGCCTCATCATCCAACTCTTTCTTTTTGGATGGTAAAAGATATCCTAATGCAAAAATGATAACACCTGCTATAATCAATACAATTTCTGTAATACTCATTTCTTCCTCCGTCCTTTATAGAGATATATCGAAATTACCTACCCCTTTTAAAAGCACTTTGCCGTCCGGCTCCTTTTTTTCTTTTTTGCCTTTCTGACCACCGTCACCGCTATACTCGTTACTGCCTTTTTCCTTCGCATCAAACTTCTTATTATGATACTCCGGTTGTTCCCCTTTACTCACTTTTTTTACATGATTTTCTACGTTTTTGGCAAATTGGTTTCCAACATTTGCCTGTTCCACCAATCCTCTGGTATCTTCATTATGCTTGACCGTAGTAAAATCCTGTGCTCTGGTAATCTGTCCCTGTAACTCAATTTGTCCGATTGCCATCTTTTATACCTTCCTTCTAAATTCCAGTCAATTTCACATCGCCTCTTGACTTAACAAATCGACTGTACTGTGCTTCCTTTTGTACCACCATGGAAACATCCCCTATACAAATCTTTGTTCCCGGATAAACAGTCCCTCTAACAATAATATGTGCATGTTCGTCACCGGTTACCTGATCTTGTAATTTATCCAACTCCGCCGTATTTCTATTGATGGCTTCTGTCTTTTGCTGATTTGCCGCTGCCAAGGACTGAATATATTTCAACTGCTCCGGATTCAACTTAGCGCCTTGCGCAATCTTTTGCTTCGTTGCAACAAGAACCTGTTGAATTGATTTCAGTGCTTTGCTGTCCTCACCAATCTCCTTCTGTAATTCCTGTAATCTGATTTTCAGATTAGGATCTGCACCGACTTCTACCGTAGTATCTGCACCCATAGAAGAACCTAATGTTTTTACATTTACACTATGCACAGCACTTACTTTACCACCGGTAATAAATCCTCTTTTACCATCTACATTTACTTCTGTTCCTGCAATAACGATACTATGCAGAATAGATTCGGATGCTACATACCCTGCTGCTTCTGCTTTTGCATTTTCCAAAAACTTAGCAATGATATTTCCACCGGCTTTCACTTCGCCACGGCTCATACCATTCATACCACGGGCAATAATTATATTTTCACCAGCCTCTAAGTATGCGCCTTCTACAACACCTTTTACCTCAATGTTTCCTTTCGCTTTTACCTGAAAGTTTGTGCAAACATTACCATTCACCTGTACACTGCCTTCATAATCTATATTTCCGGTAGCTGTATCTACATTTTCTACAATCAGAACATCGGAAACAAACACTCTGTCTTCCACTAACTCAACATGACCGTCAACTAACGAAGTCAGCATCATATTATCCTCTGAAATTTCTATATTTTTACCGTACTTGAGAACCGCTTTCTTGACCTCTCTTGGTCGAATCGGCTCACCACTTAAGTCAGTACCTGCTTGTCCTGTTTCTTCCGGAAAAAGCTTCGCCAACACATCACCTTTATTACAATGCTGTACAACATTTAATTGGAAAAAGTCAACACTTCCGTCTTCCTTTAAGGTTGGTTTTGCTTTTTTATCTGTATTAAAATAATACTCAATATAAGCATCTTGTCCTTGTACCGGTGCTGTTCCCTCTGCAATTAAAATATTAGTACAATATTCTCGCTTCGAGAAATAGGCATCAATCACGTCCTTTTTAATACCATGAGTAATACCTTTGATTTCTAAATCCTTCAATAATTCTTCTGCCGTCATTTCTTCCCCACCAACAGACGGCGCATAAAATCTGACAAAAGCCTGCATATTATCTGGTGTTACCGTAAATTTATAACATTCTCGTTCTGCAAGTCTTGCCCGATTCTCCAATACAATGACCGTTTCCTCTTTTGCAGCAGCTTCTACCGCTTTATTCAAAGAAATACGATCAAACATAATATTCTTCAGCGATAAATACTCTACCACTTCATTAAACGCAAGCGCCTCTCCACCATCCGTAGGTGGAAACAATTTTATACTGGTTTTTGTCGCTTCATTCACTAATCTGAAATATCCGTTCATATTTACCCCATTTTTTCTATGCTTCCGTTAATATACCCATATAATTTCCCAGTTTACTTTTCATTTTTTGTAATGCTCTGGTATGAAGCTGTGAAATTCTTGATTCTGATACTTCCAAAATACTGCTTATTTCCTTCAAAGTAAGATCTTCGTAATAATACAGCACAATAACTTTACGTTCCTTCTCCGTCAATAATTCAAGTGCCTGTGTCAGAATCTGCTTCAACTCGTCCTTCTCAATTACCTCTTCCGGTCCATCAAACTGTGCTTTACGGTTATAGCTGTTATCTGTCGGAATTTCGCTTCCTTGCTCCATAAATTCATTCAAGGAAACAACATTTGTAATTTTCATCTGTGATTGCCAATCGAGATATTCCTCATTAGAAATACCAAGACTTATCGCAATTTCTTCATCCGTGGCACTTCTTCCATATTTCAATTCGATTTCTTTAATCGCAGCATCTATTTTCTTTTGCTTCTGTCTGATTGTCCTTGGAATCCAGTCCATCTTTCGGATCTGATCTAAAATTGCACCACGAATGCGCAGACTGGCATATGTTTCAAACTTGACATCCTTTAACGCATCGAATTTATCAATCGCATCAATTAAACCAAAAATACCATAACTGACTAAATCTTCATACTCTACATTATAACCAAGATACATACTGAGTCTTCCTGCAACCAGTTTCACAAGTGGCGCATATTCCAATATAATTTTTTCTCTTACTTCGGGCGATTTCGATTTGCCGTATTCTTCCCAAAGCTTTTTTTTGCCTGATTCATCCATGCACGTATCCCCATTACCTTGAACTCATTCGCAAAAGGCTTATTATTCTTCACCTTCGGCATTATTATTTACAGTTTGCTCTGTGCCATCTTCTTCTGTGAGTTCCTTCTCAATTACTTCTCCTTCTTCCATACGTTTCTGCTCAATTTGTGCTTCAAAGCGATCCAACATCCATCTTATCAGTCCACCTGCCAAATAGAAGGCAATCAATACCCATAACAGGGTGACTAACATATCCTTAACACTATAATGCAGTACGTACATTGTAATACTGGTAACGGCACCTGCAAAGAGCATAACAAACGGTGGAATCAGTCTCCTTTTCTTCGCCCGTTCCACAGCCTTCTTCTGCTCCAGCTCTCGTTCACGTTCTTTTTCTCTTTCTTTCTCTGCATCCACGGCAACATCCGTGATATACTTTTGCTTTTCTTTGTCCAATTATCTATACCTTCCAATCACATATACTAGTGATTAAATAACTTTCTCCGGTTTTCCTACTGCACGAATAATGAAATCTCCATTTTCCGGATAAAAAATAACAGTTCTTCCATAGCTGTCACCGGTATCTTCTGCCAGAATCGGTATCTTCATCTCTGCAAGCTTCTTCTTAGTAGCTTCCACATTTCTCTCACCTACGCGCACCATATCAGATTTACTCTGAAATGCAAACATCTGTGCTCCACCGGCTATTTTCGCTACGAGTCTTGTTCTATTCGCACCTTTAGCAACCACTTTTTTTACTAATTCTTCAATACCCGTATCTGCAAATTTCGGGATATTGCTGTTATTTCTAATCGCTGTACTGTCCGGAAGCATTACATGCGCCAAACCTCCAATTTTTGTTACAGGATCTCTCAGCGCAATTCCGACACATGAGCCAAGCCCTAAAGTAGTAATACCATCAGGGCTGACACACACATTTAAATCGGCCATGCCGACCTTTATCATCTCTCCCATATTCCTGACATCTCCTATTTATACTACCAGTATTGTTAACCTGCCATTCCCAATGCTGATAATATCCGCCCATAAGAATCTAAATCCGGAATCAGGATAAAATATCCATCAATTGATATCTCATCAAAAAATTGGGTTTGAATCAGCAATATTCTATCACCCAATGCACCAAATTCGATTGCAGGCACGCTTAAAATCGCGCCTGCCATATCGACTGTTAAATCCGGTATAGATGGGTAAATTACCAAATTAGTTAACGTAGACAAAGAGTTTAAATAGGCACCTGTAATAATATTGCCGACTTCCTTCAAAGCAGAAAATTCCATTTCTGAAAACTCTTCTCCTTCAGATGCCATCCCCATTAATTTGCCAACCAAATGCTTCGCAGATGTTTTCTCCAAAAGAAACATAATACTGCCGGTAATATCTCCTTCTACACCAAGATAAATACCCGCCATAATCTGTTCTTCACCACCCATAGCAGCACCCAGTTCCTTAAATTCAAGCAAATTAACCTGCGGAACTGACATATCTACTTTACATTGAAGCATCTGCGCTAATGCGGTTGTTGCATTACCTGCTCCAATATTTCCCAGTTCTTTCAAAATATCAAAATACTCCTGGGACATTTGTTCTAAACTTAAATCACCCACGTGATAACCTCCTAAACATTTTCCGGTACAACCAAATTCAGGTCTAATAAGGAAATCAAACCACCTTCATATTTACCGATTCCTGAAATGAAATTATCCTTTTCATCTTTAGAATCGTACGCTACTTTCTCAATCTGTGCAGCTTCCAAAGTTACTACCTCTTTCACTTCATCTACAATCACGCCGATTGTTCCCTGCTGCTCCATCTTAAGAATAATAATTCTGCTGGATTTGGTAATTTCATCAACCTTCAGCCCCATTTTGATACGAATACTCATAACCGGAATAACTTCACCACGCAGATTGATAACTCCTTTCAGATAGGAAGCTACTTTCGGCACTCTGGTAATGTGCTGCATTCTTACAATATTGTCTATATACTTAATATCAATGCCGTACTGTTCGTCGCCCAACTTGATTACGATGAACTGGGTTGTTTCACTGGCTACTCTTAATTCTTCCATTCTACTGTTCCTCCCTCTGCTTAAATCAGCGCGTTTGCATCAAGAATCAATGCAACTTCACCGTCACCAAGAATTGTTGCACCACTAATAATCTTGCACTTGTTGATGTATTTGCCCATGGACTTGATAACGATTTCCTGCTGTCCAATCAGTTCATCAACTACCAGACCTGCAAGCTTATCACCCTTCTTGACAATAACAACAATCAGATTATCCTGTGAATCTTTTTTGCTTGGGATATCCAGAATCTCATTTAATCTAATTAACGGAATAACCGTACCTCTTAAATTGATAACCTCTTTGTTCTGAACTAACTTCACATCACTAACAGAAATATCTTCGATTGTCTGGATAGAACCAAGCGAAATCGCATATTTCTCTTCTCCGATGTCAACCATAAGAGCCTGAATAATAGCAAGAGTAAGCGGCAGTCTGATAATCCATGTACTACCCTCGCCGAGTTTACTCTTAACTTCTACTTCACCACTTAAAGCTTCAATCTTAGATTTAACAACATCAAGACCTACTCCTCTTCCGGATACATCGGATACCTCCTTGGCTGTAGAGAAACCTGCACTAAACAGTAAATCGATGATTTCCTTCTCATTCATATTTTCAGCCTGTTCCGGTGTGATTACGCCACGATCAATTGCTTTCTTCTTAACCGCCTGTGTATCAATACCGTTACCATCATCTCTTACTTCGATAACTACGTTATTACCGTCCTGATATGCATCTAAGAAGATAGAGCCTACTTCCGGCTTACCTCTTTCTTTACGTACTGCTGCTGACTCCAATCCATGATCTGCTGAATTACGCAACAAATGCATCAAAGGATCACCAATTTCATCCACCACGGTACGATCAAGTTCTGTTTCTTCACCGGACATATATAATTCCATTTTCTTATTCAATTTCTTGGATAAGTCACGAATCATACGCGGGAATTTTGTAACAACGCTTTCAATTGGCACCATTCGCACTTTCATTACAGATTCATGTAATGATGTGGTTACACTCTCCAAATATTCAATCTGTTCAAATACTTCTGAATTTGTATTGTTTTCTGTTGCAGATGCAGATACTAAGGAGTTCTTTGCAATGATAAGCTCACTAACCAGATTCATCAAAGTATCTAACTTCTCAATATCTACTCTGACCGTTCTGTTAACACCCGGCTTTCCTGCTACCGGCTTCTTATCACTCTTACCTGCTGCTGTTGTCGCCTGCGCTCCTGCTGTCGCAGAGGCAGCCGGCGAAGTTGCCTGTGCTGTTGCAACCTCTGTTTTCACTGTTTCTTCTTTTACCTCTGTTGTTTTCACTTCTTTTGCTGCTTTGACCTGCTCAACCACATATACATCGCCTAATACATCTTCAATCTCAGATACATTTTTGGCTGCCTGAATAATCGTATCAATCGGACTATCCGAAATAATAATCAAGCTGAAATCCAAATCAAATTTCTCATCTTCAATATCCTGAGCTGACGGACTGGAAACAATAATTTCACTGGTTTCCTCTACTGCCTTAAACACAAGAAACGCTCTTGCAGCTTTTAAAATACAGGACTCATGAACTTTCACCGTAATACCATAAATATTCTTGCCCTGTCTTTTTGCTTCATTTAACACGTTTCTCTCGGAATCGCCTAATTTAATATCCAGCCATTTCTTATTGCTGTTATCTTCTGCTGTTTCAACCACATTCTCTTTTGCTGCTTCTGCTGCTTCGGTTGCTTTTTCTGCTTCACCATTTTCACCGTTACCGCCGTTCAATATGTCATTTAACTGTTTGATTAAATGTTCGTTATCATTGGTACCTTCATCAGCACTTTCACGAATGTTGGTATTATACTCTTCCAACGCATCCAAACACTGGAAAATAATATCAATCATATTAGCCTTAACGGTAATATTTCCGTTACGCACTTCTGAAAATACATTTTCCATGTCATGGGTAAGAGCCTGCATTCTTTTGTACCCCATTGTACCTGCCATACCTTTTAGGGAATGTGCAGCACGGAAAATCTCATTGATGGTATCCATGTTGTCCGGCTCCTGTTCCAATGAGAGAATCTGTGTGTTCAGATTCTGTAAATGTTCATTTGTTTCATCCAGGAAAATCTCCAAATATTGGCTTACGTCCATATCATCTTACCCCCACGTTCATTATAATTTCCTGCGCTATATGGTCAAGTGGTACAATTTGGTCTGCCAATCCGGCATTAACAATACTTCTTGGCATTCCATATACTGCACATGTACTAGACTCCTGCGCAATAACATGCAACTTCTTTTTTTCTCTCAAATTCTGGATTCCTTTTGTACCATCGGCTCCCATACCGGTCATAACAACACATACAACCTGATCAAACTTGCTACCGGCTAAAGACTCATACATATAATTTGCACACGGTTTTACACCTTCTCTGGACGGCTCGTCCGAATAATGAATACTATACTTACTCGCCATCGTAAGGACGTTTAAATGTTTACCACCCATCGCAATATAGACAGTCCCCGGTTCCAACACATCGCCTTCTGCTGCTTCCTTTACATGAACCTCACTCAATGAATCTAAACGCTCTGCCAAGGATGCCGTAAATCCTGCCGGCATATGTTGCACAACGACTACCGGAGCTTTTAAATTTTTCGGTAATCTGGGAATAACAGCCTGTAACGCTCTTGGTCCGCCTGTAGAGCTTGCAATCGCCACAATTTTATTGCCAGGAACAGAACCTGTATGCTTTCCAACAAGTTCTATCATCTTCTTCGCAGTTTTTACTTCTTCCATCACGAAGGTCTTTCCAAACACCGGTGGTTTGGATTCAACTACAACCGCGAGAATTTGGAGTAATTTTTCTTTAAATTCACCACTACGACAATCCATCGCATTGTCCGGCTTGTGAATGAAATCCAATGCTCCTAATTCCAAGGCATCTAAAGTTGTTTTGGCGCCTTCCTTTGTATCAGTACTTGCCATCATAACTCGGGTGGATATTTTGCGTTTCTGCAATTCCTTCAACAATTCCAATCCGTTCATCTGCGGCATATTAACATCTAATACAACAGCATCATAGGATTTTTTGCTGAGTAATTCTAATGCTTCCACTCCATTGTTCGCACGATCCTGTACACGGAATCTTTCATCTCCATTGATTATATCACACAATACCCTTCTCATAAGTGCAGAGTCGTCAACCACTAATATATTTTTCATTCTTTTTTCCTCCACAACTTTTTATCTCTACAACCAGAAATTATACACCTTTTTGATTCTTAATCGTCTTACGTTCTTCATCAAATATGTACTTGATAATCTCTTCCCGATTATCTTCTGCCATGTTGACATATTGAACACGATGTTCATAAACCCCCGGGCGGTTTTCCAGTTCTTTTGCACTTAAAACTTTGCCCACCAGACTATAATCCTTGCTTTCATTTTCTATCCATAGTTGATACTTACACAAAATCAAACTTTCAATTTCATATGCATAATTCGCAACAAACCGTAATCCGCCGCCACTAATATCAACAATTATACTCCTTTGCAAAGGTAAGCCCGGTACTAAAAGATTTGCATTCTGCTCTATCGCATTTACCTCTTCTTCCTGCAATGGTCTGGAATTCATTTCCAAAGCACAACTGAATCGATAATATTCTCTTCTTTGATATTTGCGCAAATTACTGGTCAAGTCTAATAGTAAAATATAAATATTATTATTTTTGTATCGGTCAATTACTCTTGCATAACACTGATACAAGCCATTTGGCGTGTAGAAATATAAATCATATTCTGCATCCACCGGCAACAAAATCAATTTTGATTTATCAATCGGCATAGCAATTTCCATCCTATCGTCAGATATAATCTCTATCACCTGACTCTGATAGGCTTTTCTTTTCGTTCCATCCTCTTTTACCCTTTGAATTTCCTGCAAATCAACCCGGTTTCCCGGCATTACATATTTTGAAAGAATAATTCCCATACTTGCTGTCCTGTCCTTCTCTTCTCTTCTCTTTTCTTATCTTTTTGATATGATATGCGAGAAAAATGCTGCCATACCACGTTTTGTCAAATTTTTATTCAATTCTTTATTCATCAGCTTCGCTGCCAATAATTCATATGCACATGCAGATTTGCTATCAGGATTCTGAATAGAAACCGGCATCTGCTGCATAACCGCCTTGGTCAATTGTGTATCCTGCGGCACCATACCAAGATAAGTAATCGGAATCTTTAAATATCTTGTAACAACGGAATCCAGTTTTTCAAAAAGAATTTTCCCCTCTTCTCCGTTTGCTACTTTGTTCGCTATTACTTTTATCTGTGATTGTTCTTTGGAATATCGCGGATGACGATTCAATGCTTTAATCAAAGAATAGGAATCTGTAATCGATGTTGGTTCCGGCGTTGTAACAAGCAAAATCTCTCCGCTTGCTACCAAAAACTCCAATACCGCATCTGATATACCTGCACCTGTATCTACAATAATAACATCTGCCATTTCGTCAAGTTCAGCCAAATTCTGAATAATATAAGTCAGATAATCTTTACTTAGATTAGACATTCCGGCAATTCCGGAGCCACCGGATATAAAACCTACATCCATTGGACCCCATGTTATAATTTCACTTATTTTTTTACCCTGATAAATTAAATCACACAAATTATGTTTTGGTACTGCTCCAAACATTATCTCAATATTAGCAAGTCCGAAATCTGCATCCAAAATGATAACACGTTTGCCCATTTTCTTAAACTGGACTGCCAGATTGATTGCTGTGTTTGATTTTCCAACACCGCCTTTTCCGCTTGTAACGGTAATGACTCTAGCCAAAGGGCGATGGGGCTGGCTGCTCGCTTTAATTATAGTTCTCAGTTGTTCAGCCTGATCCATTCATGTTCCTCCTTAGTTCTTTCCGCCAAGTAATCTTTTTACCGTTTTCTGTGGATTGAAATCCTCAATATCATCCGGCACGTTTTGTCCGCAAGTTACATAAGAAAGTGATGCTCCTGTATATAACTTCAAATTCAACAGATTTCCTAATGTCGTCGTTTCATCTAATTTTGTAAAAATCAGCTTATAATCAGCAATTTCTTTATAAGCATCTGCAATACTCACTAAATCTCTATACTTGGTTGTCGCACTAAGCACAAGAAACACTTCTTTCTCCACCATATCATCTACGGAATGGATGAATTTAGCCATTGTTTCCTTCTGCGCTTCATTCTGATGAGAATGTCCTGCGGTATCCACCAGAATATAATCATACTCTTTAAAATCAACGAGTGCCTGTTCTATCTCTTCTACGCTATAAATCACGCGGAATGGCACCTCCAGAATATTCGCATAGGTTCTAAGCTGCTCTGCTGCTGCAATTCGATAGGTATCTGCCGTCAACAAAGCTACCTTTTTCTTCTCATCTACGCGAAACTTAGACGCAATCTTAGCAATTGTCGTTGTTTTGCCCACACCGGTCGGTCCGATAAAGAATACAACTTTGACTCCTTTTTCAGACGGAGAAATTCCTACCGGCTTTCCAAATTTCAAAATCATTTTCTGGTAGGTATTTGCAAGAGCATAATCAAACGGTGTGTTCGGATTGTTGATTTTCTCAATTTCATCAATAACCTGCTCTGCATATTTTTCATCTACCTCATTATCCAGCATAGTAGTATGCAAAAGCTGCATGAACATATCCGTTTCACTTACTTCTTCTTTTTCTTCCTGTTTTTCTTTCTCATTTTCCGGCTTCTGCAGTTGCTGCTCTAAAAGAGACTGTAAGCTGTCAAGCTTCTCTTCCAACGCATTATTTTCTTTCTTTTCTGCTATCTCTTCCGGAATAACCTGTGTTCTTGTCGTATTTTGCGCCCTTGTTGTCCCCTGTGTATTTGCGGCATTCTGTGGTTCTGTTACCGCATTCTGTGTATGATTCATACTGGATACAACAACATTATTGATTGCAGAAACTGCTGCTTTTACCTCTGCACTAACAGCATCATTATTTGCATTCTCTTCTTCTAATGCAACAGTTACTTCCATCATTTGTGGTTTTAAGAAGCCAAACAGACCTTTGCGCTTCACGCTCTTTACATTCATAACAACTACATTTGCGCCCAGTTCCTTTTTGGCATTCTCTATTGCTTCCTGCTCTGTTTTTCCTAAAAATTTCTTGATAATCATTATGCTGTCACCATCCCAACAGACTGTAATTCAATATTGGATTCCACTTCGTTATAGGATACAACGACTAAATCCTTATAATAATCTTCTGTTAACTTCTTAAAGTAAGCACGCACAATTGGCGAAGTAATGACAATCGGTATTCTTCCCATGTCTTCCAGTTTCTTAACCTCAACACCAACCGCATCCATAATCGCTTTTGTTTTGGCCGGATCTAACGTCAAATATGCCCCCTGCTCCGTCTGCTTTACGCTTCCCATAATCTCCTGCTCTAACTTCGGATCCAATGTCACAACACTGGTTGTCTCGTTTGCAGGGAAGAACTTATTGGAAATCGCACGTTTCAGGCTCTGTCTGACATATTCCGTCAAAATATCGGTATCTCTTGTCGTTGAAGCATAATCTGCCAACGTTTCAAATATGGTAAGCAAATCTCTGATAGAGATACCTTCCTGCAAAAGATTCTGCAATACTTTCTGTATCTCACCAAGTCCAAGTAACTTTGGCACCAACTCGTCCACCAAAGATGGATTGGATTCTCTGAGATTGTTGACAAGATTCTGTACATCCTGTCTTGTGAGTAATTCTGCAATATACTGTCTGATAATCTCTGTTAAATGTGTTGCAATAATCGAAGGTGGGTCAACGACTGTATATCCCATACTTTCTGCACGTTCCCTCTGGCCTTCTGTAATCCAGATAGCCGGCAAATGGAAAGATGGTTCAAAAGTAGGAATACCTGTAATTTCTTCTTCGACATATCCCGGATTCATTGCCATGTAATGATCGAAAAGAATCTCGCCTTCACTAACCTGTACACCTTTTATCTTGATAATATACTGATTTGGATTTAACTGAATGTTATCTCGCAAACGAATGATTGGAACAACGGTACCAAGCTCAAGTGCAATCTGCCTACGAATCATAACAACTCGGTCTAACAAGTCACCACCTTGATTCACATCGGCAAGCGGAATAATACCATAACCAAATTCCAATTCAATCGGGTCAACCTGCAATAAAGAGGTAACATTTTCCGGCTGTCTGATTTCCTCTGCCGCTGCTTCCTCCACATCCACTTCCTGCTCAATTTGAGCGGTTTCAATCGTACCTGCAATGACTCTTCCGACTACAATAAATGCGGCACCAAGACCAACAAAGATAATCGGATTAAGTGGTGTTACGATACCAAGCATTATGAGTACAGCACCTACCAGATAGAGAACCTTCGGCACACCAAAAAGCTGTCTGATTAAAACGGTACCAAAATCTGCATCTTTGGATCCCTTGGTAACGAGAATACCTGTTGATAAGGAAATAAGAAGCGAAGGAATCTGGCTTACCAAACCATCACCGATGGTCAGAATCGTAAACTGATTCAACGCATCGTTTAACTCCATCCCTTGACGAACCATTCCCATGGCAATACCACCGACTAAGTTAACTGCAGTAATAATAAGACCTGCTGTTGCATCTCCCTTAACGTACTTTACCGCACCATCCATAGAACCAAAGAAGCTGGACTCTTCCTGAATTTTCTCACGTCTCTTCTTTGCTTCTGCGTCCGTAATTGCACCGGTATTTAAGTCCGCATCTATCGCCATCTGCTTACCCGGCATAGCATCCAAGGTAAATCTGGCTGTTACTTCAGCAACACGTTCAGAACCTTTGTTAATAATCATAAACTGCACAACAATCAAAATGATAAAAACAATACAACCGACAATTAAGTCTCCACCACCTACATATTGTCCGAATGTTTCAACGACATTACCCGGATCACCTGTGGTCAGAATTAACCTGGTAGAGGAAACATTTAGTGCAATTCTGAAAACAGTTGTAAATAAGAGAATGGTAGGAAAATATGACATCTGCAATACTTCATTGGCAAACATACAGCCAAACATAATGGTAAAAGATACCGCTATATTACAAGCCAGCAAAACATCAAGTAGCTGTGACGGAATCGGAACAATCAACATAATAAAAGCTGCAAGTAAATATGCTGCTACGCCAACATCCGCCTTTTTCATATTTGTCATATCCTCTCCTCCTTTCCTTTCATCTTCTTTTTATTACTCTATCTCAACTATCTATGGAAATATCTTTTATAAATTAAACCTTACCCTTCAAATGATATACAAAGGCAAGCACTTCCGCTACTGCCTGATATAACTCCGGCGGTACAATTCCACCGACATCTACGTTTGCATATAACATTCTGGCAAGTGGTTTATTTTCTACAATCTCAATATGATTTTCCTTTGCTGTTTCTTTGATTTTCTGTGCCAGATAGTCCGCACCTTTCGCAATTACAAAAGGAGCATCATACAGTTCGGGATCATACTTAATTGCAACCGCATAATGCGTTGGGTTCGTAATAACCACGTCTGCCTCCGGCAATTTCTGCATCATACGCCTTCTGGAAGCTTCCTGCATTCTCGCCCTCTGCTTACTTTTAACCTGCGGATCACCTTCCTGGTTTTTATACTCGTCCTTGACCTCTTGTTTGGTCATCTTCATATCTTTTTTGAATTTCATCTTCTGATAAACGTAATCCACGATTGCAATCAGCATATAGAAAATAGAAATACGAAATCCTAAATTAATGACCAAGTCACCTATCAGTGCTATCGCTTGATTCAATGAAATATCATACAACAAAAACATACTTGGCGTGTTCTTTTTCAAGTAGGAATACACTGCATATACAATGACTACTATTTTGGCAATTGATTTGGCAAGCTCCATCAGTGAATTTGCAGAAAAAATTCGTTTAAATCCACTTACCGGATTTAATTTACTAAACTTAGGTTGTAATGGTTTCGTTGTTGGCTTCCATTTCACCTGAACAACATCACACAAAAAAGCAATCAAAAAACCAATTAACAATACCGGCAATATCATCTTAAGAAGCTGAACCATTGATTGTATCAGAATTGCATCAAATGTCGCATGTGGTAAAAACCCATCATACATTTTGATGTATTCCGGTATTTGCGAATAAAGGTGTTGAAACCCTCCAACAAAAGAGCTCCCCAGTTGCCCTACCCAAAATTTCAAAATAACAAAAACAGCCAACAACTCAAACGCACTTGTTATTTCTTTACTTTTGGCTACCTGCCCTTCCTTTCGGGCGTCTGACAGTTTCTTGGCGGTAGGTTCTTCTGTTTTCTCACCACCCGGACCGTCTTTGGCAAAAAATTGGAGATTATATTCTAAAATCACATCATCCCCTCCACAAAGGATACCATCATTTTCTTCATCTCATCAAAAACAAAATTCGCCGCATCCGGCAACATTCGTACTATAAGAAATATTACACATAATCCCACCAGTACCTTAAGCTGTAAACCTACTGCAAACATATTCATCTGCGGAGATACTTTAGCAAGCACACCAAGTATACAGTTTAACAGCAACATAACACAAAACACCGGAAGACAAATTCGAAATCCAATAATAATGTAATCACTCATAAAACGTATCATTGATTCCAACAAAGAATCCATCCGAAATACCGCACCATTTATCGGTATCAACGTAAAGGTATCAATAAGCGCCTGCAATAAATACTGATACATTCCGGTAATAATTAAAAATAATGAAAACATATACTGATAAAATACGCCACTAAATGTTGCACTTTCCTTGGTTGCCGGATCCATTAATGAAACCATAGACAAACCAACTTCCATATCTATAATACTTCCGGCAAAAGCTGCAATCGTCATACAAAGCTGTGCACCCCAACCAATCAAGAAACCTACAACCGCTTCCTTCATAACGATAATCGCATATTCCAGAAGCGTATCATATACTATTTCATTTCGTTCAACTGATAAAAACAGCAAATAAGAAATGAAAATACTTAGTACAACTCTTACATGGCGCGGTGTATTATTCATACTGAAAAACGGTGCAATGAAAATAAAACAGGACACGCGCACCAATATCAGTAAAAAATATTCTAAATCTGCATAAGTAAAAGAAATATCTATCATGATTCTACCTGATATACATGCTGAAATTTGCCCACAAATTCATCATATATTCTACCATTGTATTAAGCATCCAATGCCCCAGTACCATCAAAGCAATAAAAATAGCAAGTATCTTAGGAACGAAGGTAAGTGTCTGCTCCTGAATAGAGGTAACGGTCTGGAAAATACTGATTATAAGTCCGACAATAAGAGATACCAGCAATACAGGTGCTGAACATTTAATAATAGTAAACAAGGCCTCACCGGCAATGGCAGTCACGTCATCTATTGTCATATTTTCCACTCCCTTCTACTCAATTCATCTCTGAAATGATACGCTAATAAAATGTCTTAACAAGATTACCGATAACCAGATACCATCCGTCTGCCAAAACAAATAACAGGATTTTAAACGGCATTGATATTGTTGTCGGCGGCAGCATCATCATACCCATACTCATTAAGGTAGATGCTACTACCATATCAATTACAATAAACGGTATGTATATAAGGAATCCTATGATAAATGCCGTTCGTAGCTCACTTATGATAAAACTTGGAACAAGAACACTCATTGGAATTTCTTCCAATTCACCATTCCACTCAGTCCGATTAATTTCCATAAAAAGACTGACATCTTTCTTCTGTGTCTGACTATACATAAACTCTCGGATTGGAACCAGTGCTTCCTCTAACGCTTCCTCTTGTGTTAATTCACCCGCTTCAAACGGAACTACCGCTTCTGTATAAACGGTCGCTAATGTTGGCTGCATAATAAAGAATGTTAAAAACAATGCCAAACCAATCAAAACGTTATTAGGTGGGGCTGTCTGCGTATTCAGTGCTGCCCTCGTAAAATGCAGAACGATAATAATTCTGGTAAACGAGGTTAACATAATAATCAATGACGGTGCAATAGCAATTAAAGTAAGGGTAATCAGAATCCTTAATGCACCATTCAAATTACCATTACCATCGTTATATGTAACCGTCACCGTATTTGCTATATTCAATTCTTTGAGGTCTTCTTCTGATTCAGAAGTACCCGGATTCTCTACATTTGTTCTCTCATTTGATGTTCCAGTCAGGTTCGATTCCACATAAGGACTTTCCGTCGCGTATGCAATTTCCTTCCTGCTGATACACAATATGCCTGCCAAAAACAGCAGGCATAAAATTTTCTTAATGTAATGTCCGGAAAAATATTTTTTCATCTCTATCGCCTACTCACTTTTCTTTCGGTCATCTTCTTTTTCCAGAAAACTCTTTTGTTGAACTTTCTCAAATAGTTCTTTAAAGCTGTGGACTTGTCCACCCTCATCACTTGAAAGCAGCAGTTGGTCTTCTGATATCTCTGTTAACATTGTAACAGAATCTTTTCCAACTGCCACTGCCAAATATTTCTGCCCAATACGAATAATTTGAATGTACTTGTTATTCGATAATCGAAATGATTCTATCATTTCTATATTAGCATTAATCCCTCTGCCTTTCTGATATCCGGCAATCCATTTTGACGTAAAATAAGTAATTGCCAACACAAAAACAAAGATAATCAACACAGTCATAAACTGCGCATACGTATTCATATTATCTGATACGGCCAGTATCATTTAACCCACTACTTTCTTAACCGCTTCTAATACACGATCCGCCTGGAAAGGCTTAACAATGAAATCTTTTGCACCAGACTGAATAGATTCAATAACCATTGCCTGCTGACCCATTGCAGAGCACATAATAACCATTGCGCCCGGATCGCCTTCTTTAATTTTCTTCAAAGCCTGAATACCATCCATTTCCGGCATAGTAATATCCATAAGCACAAGATCCGGTTTTAATTCGTTATACTTCTCAACAGCTTTTGCGCCGTTTTCTGCTTCACCAGCAACATTATATCCATTTTTTGTAAGGATGTCCTTAATCATCATACGCATGAACGCTGCATCGTCACATATTAAAATATTTTTTGCCATTCTCTCTTCTCCTATCACATATTATTTAATAATTTCGGTTACTCGAACGCCAAAGCTTTCTTCAATTACTACTACTTCACCTTTGGCTACAAACTTGCCGTTTACCAATACATCAATTGGCTCACCGGCAATTTTATCCAATTCGATAATCGTTCCAGGTGCAAAATCAAGAATATCTGAAATAGACTTAGAGGTTCTTCCAAGTTCTACCGTAACCTCTAATGGTACATCTCGAATCAAACCAATATTCTCCTGACTTTGCATTGCATTAAAGTCATTGGAGAAACTTTGGAATTGCGCAGGCTGAATATTCATATTCGGCATCATCTGCGGCATGCCCATTTGCATCTGTGGCATTCCCATATTCATTTGTGGCATTCCCATCTGCATCTGTGGCATCATGCCCATATTCATCTGCGACATATCCATCTGCGGCATTCCCATATTCATCTGCGACATATCCATCTGTGGCGTCGGCATCGGAGCCGGAGCTGGTGTTGGTGTCGGCATTGGTGTAGGAGCCGGCGTTGGTGCCGGAGCCGGTGCAGGTGCTGGTTCTGCTTCGCCCATCTGAGAGCCTAAGAAAGTACTACATAATTCCTTCGCAAAATCAATTGGATACAATTGCATAATGGTAGAATCAACTAATTCATCAATTTCCATATGAAATGCAATTTTAACAAATGTTCCTTCTAAGAATTTTGCTATATCACCGCCTGATTTATAAGCGGTTAAATCTACTAAACTCGCTTCCGGCGGGCTGATATCAATCATCTTGCCAAGCATAGTGGAAAGTGAAGTTGCAGCTGAACCCATCATCTGGTTCATCGCTTCGGAAATTGCACTCAGATGTAATTCCCCTAACTCTCCATCTATATTGCTTCCGTCACCACCCATCACCAAATCGGTGATAACCTTAACATCCTGCTCCTTTAATATCATTATATTGGAGCCATCCAGACCAACTGTATATTTAATCTGAATAAACACACATGGTTTCTCATATTCTTCCAGTACATTTTCCCAAGTTGCTAAACTAACAGTTGGGGTTGTAATATTTACTTTCCGATTAACAAGAGAATATAACGTTGTTGCTGAAGAACCCATGCTGATATTGGCCACTTCGCCAATCGCATCTTTTTCGATATCTGATAACAAAGAATCATCAACAACAGCACTGCCGCCAGCCGCGGACGTATCTTCCGATGCATCGCCACCCGACATATCTACGCCGCTTAGCAATGCATTTATTTCATCTTGTGATAACATTCCATCCATGCTTCTATTCCCCCTCTCTAATTACCGACGTTACTCTGACAGCATATTTATCCTTGTTTGAGCCCGGTAATGCGGTGAATTTTTTAATATTACCGACATAGACATTTAAATCATTGTTTATATCGGTATCTAACCGTATAATATCGCCAATCTGTAGATTAACGAAATCACTAACGGATACTTGGCTTCTACCAAGCACTGCTTTCACAGGTACATCTACCCTGCGAATCAATGCCTCAATATATTCTTCAAAATCTTCTTCATTCTGCTCCTGCATATTTGCATACCAATACTTGGTATTCAACTTATCCATTACATTCTCTAATGTAAAGAACGGCAGGCAAACATTCATGAAGCCTTCCACCTCTCCTATTTTCATATTCAAGGTAACTAAAGCTATCATATCATTCGGTGCAATAACCTGTGCAAACTGTGAATTCGTCTCAATTCGCTCCATAACCGGATTGATATCAACTACATTTTTCCATGGTTCGCGCATAAGCTGCATACATACAACCATCATTTTCTCGATGATTGTCATTTCGATTTCCGAGAACTCCCTGCTCTTCTCAAGCGGGTCTCCCTGCCCTCCAAGCATTCGGTCTATCATACAAAAACCTAGATTGGCTGCCAATTCCACCAAAATAGTTCCGCCAAGCGGTTGGAAATTGACAATACCCAGAATCAACGGGTTAGACAAGGCATTACTAAACTCGGAGAAAATAACCGTCTCCGAACTTGCAACAGAAACCTGTACGTTCTTTCTTAAGTATACCGGAAGATTGGTTGATAAAAGTCTTCCATAATGTTCATATATAATTTCCAAAGTACGAAGATGTTCTTTCGAGAATTTCGTAGGTCGTTTAAAATCATAATTCTTTACCTGTTTATCCCCGGAATCCTGCATTTGGTCTGCATCTAATTCACCACTACTTAATGCTGCAAGCAGATTATCAATCTCATTTTGAGATAGTACCTCACCCACGAAACGTCACCTCCCCTGTGGTTTTACAATATAAAAGGGGGCTTATTGGTACACAATTTCACTGAATGCAACATTAAAAATGAATTCAGAATCAAATAAAGCCTGAACTTCATCTAAAATTTCCTGTCGAATCTGTTCCTGATTCACTTTTGCTTCTTCCATTGTGTATTTGCTAAATACGGTATTGATTTTATCTTTAATCAAGCTCTCCTGTCCTGTTAAATCCGAACCGTATGTTTTGTAGCCTTCGTCTTCCGTATTGATTGAGAAGCTTGCAGAAACCAAAACAAAGTGACTCTTGCCGTCCTCTCCTGTCTGTAACGGAATCGTCATGGATTCCGCAATGTCGTAAACAACGATATTCTCCATCGGAATCGCTTCTACCACTTCTTCCTCGCCACTCGCTGCCGTCAATTCCAGTTCCAGTGCTGTTGCAATATTGTCTACCAATGTTGCAGTCTTTCTGGATGCGCTTGTTACACTAAACATCATAATAGCTGTCAAGACAACATTTACTACCAGTAATGCCAGTATAATAATGGAAATCAGATTCTTCTTCATTATTTAGCCTACTCTCCTTTTACATATTAATAAGAACTCAGCGAATTATATATCTTAATTTCAACACGCCTGTTCTTTGTTCTGCCCTCTGCAGTAGAATTATCTGCAATCGGAACATATTCACCACGTCCGGTATGCTTTATAGTTGCCGGATCGAGATTTGTTGTTTCAATCAAATAGTTAAACACCGATAATGCACGTCCCGAGCTAAGTTCATCGTTGTTAGAATACTTCGCACCAGACATCGGCACATTATCTGTATGTCCTTCTATTTCAATGCCGCTCTGTGCATAACTTTCCAATATCACACCTACCTGGTCCAAAACAGGAATTGCTTCTTCTTTCAATTCTGTACTACCCGAATCGAAAAGTAAAGCCCCCTTCAACGTTAACTGTACATATTGTGCTGTAAATTCAATATCTATCTCTTTACCAAGATTTCTCTCTTCCACCGCTTCTTCTATCTGTTCAGCCAACTTCTCAGACTCTTCTATCTGAGCCTCTTCCATTTCCTTCTGCACCGTTGCCAAGTCTTCCGTAACAGTCTCTCCTTCTTCAAGCTTACCGGTACTGTTTATGTAATCATCCAACTCATTGAGCTGACTTACGCCATTGCTGATTAAAATACCATCACCAATCGCAGTAGCACCAGCTTCAAAAATGCTAAAAGTCTGATTAAACGATGCTGCCATCGCCTCAAACTTCTTCGCATCAACTGTTGACATAGAGAACAACAAAACGAAAAAGCAAAGCAACAGGTTCATCAAATCGGCAAATGTTGACTGCCACGCAGGCGCCCCTGGTTTGACTTCATCTGGTTTGCTCTTCTTAGCCATTCATCTCACCCATACCTTCCTCTGCATTGCTGCCTCTATCCTTCGGTGCCAAGAAGGATTTCAGTTTCTCTTCTATTACACGAGGGTTCTCCCCCGCCTGAATAGACAGAAGTCCTTCGATTTCAATCTCTTTCATCATCATCTCGTCCGCATTCTTACTCTTAAGTTTTGTCGCAACCGGTGCACAAATCCAGTTTGCAAGTAAGGAACCGTATAATGTTGTAATAAGCGCAACCGCCATAGAAGGACCAATAGATGATGGATCATTCATATCCTGCAGCATATTGATAAGACCAATCAAGGTACCAATCATACCCCATGCAGGACCCATGGCTCCCAAATCTTCCCAGAAACCAATTTTGGTTTTATGCCTGTCTTCCATACTCACTAATTCTGTTTCCATAATGGCACGAACAAGTTCAGGGTCTGTACCATCAACTACCAATAAAATACCTTTCTGCAAGAAAGGATCTTCTATATCTCCCGCCGCTTCTTCCAAAGAAAGTAGCCCTTCCTTACGTGCAACATTAGATAAATCAATGATTTTCTGAATTGTTTCAGGAACATTCATATTGGATGTCTTAAAAATCAACGCCATACTCTTAAGACCACCAACAAAGTTCTCTAAAGTATAGCTTGCTAAAATACAACAAAAAGCACCACCAAACGTAATCAACGCCGATGGCATATTCAAGAAACGAAAAATAACTGAAAAATCATTTCCAAAGACAATTCCGAAAATAACCAATACGAAACATATAACCAAACCTAAAATTGATGCTATATCCATGAATTTCACCCGTTTTTACACTAATCTGCAAAAATATCCTTTCTATACGATTTTACTAAATTTTTCACCTCTTGTCTACTTTCTTTTACAATTATTTTCCGACCGGTTGTAAACG
>JAFSHK010000050.1 GCA_017440375.1 Lachnospiraceae bacterium | reverse complement strand
TAATGGAATTAGAGCATTTGATTGGAAAAGTATTACAGAAGGTATTGCAGAAAAGTGGTGGCTGGGAAAAGAAAAGAGTCTGTATTGTGCCGATATTAGTTGGTTTAATGGTGGTAATAAATATTTTGGCAGTAGCGAACACATATCGTTATGAATTAACCTATACACAAGCAGTAGCGTGGATAGAAGAAAACATTCCGGAAGGTTCGGTGTTGTATTGCACATCTTTCTCACCAAATTTGGATGTAGAAAAATATGAAATTATTGATATTGGCGAAGATATCAATAAATTGCCGAACACTTTGGCAGACGATGAATATTATATTGATGTAGAGTATGCAACAGGATATTTTAGCCAGAAAAAGGATTATTTGGTGGCACAGGGCGGCGATATGTATCAGGAATTAAAAGCCGCATATGAAAATAAGATTGCAAATTATAGTATAGAACAAACCTACGAAGGAATTACTTACGGAAAAGAATGGAAGTTCCGAGTAGGATATTTAGACTTCTTCCGTTTTTCACCGGAGGAATATTATGTAGGTCCAACGATTTCAGTTTTCCATTAACTTTTTATAAGAAATCCTTAAGACTTTTTAGATTTGTTTAAGAGAGCTGACATATTTTGGACATAATTTCATGGTAATCTATATATATCTTATAGGAAAGCATTTTTCCCATAAGATATATATTATTGAAATGAAGTTGTGGGGTTGTTTACAAGGGGTATTCGGTTCTATCAGCTTCGACTAAAAATAATTCCAATTTACATACACACTATTCCCAATTCATAATTTCCCGTATCTTGTCTGCAAGAACATTTGCAGCTTTGGTATGGGTTATTATGCTTGGATGGTAATCTACTACATAACCATCGGATTCTAATTGCAGTGCAAGTGGTAGGAAAGAAATTTTTTCATCCTTGCTTTCTGTCTGATAGGAGTCGATGGCTTTTTTTATACTGGGAATCAAACCTTGATTCATCATTCCGTAGGTGCAGAGAATATATGTATTTTGGTTTTTCTCACGAATGGTCTGTAAAAATTGTTGGTAATGAGCAACAAATTCTGCTTGTCGGTCTTCGAAATCCTGACAATAACTAAAGTCATTTGTACCAAGATTCAAAACAATCATATCCGGCTTATAAGCCTGAAAATCCCATTCTGTCATGGTAATAGATTGTCCATTTACGGTACCTCTGGAAAATCCGATTTTGGTATAATAAGGTGGAACAAGCTCAGAGAGATTATGTGCACCTTCTGTATAACCGGAGTAAATACCATAACCACTATATGAAACCATGCTGTAATCAGCATTCAAAGCCTGTGCAGTCTGGTATGCATAGGCTTTTGTCATATCTTCTGTTTTGGTAGAAAAAGTATGTGTCAAATCAGAGTCATCTACGCCGTAACCACAAGTAATGGAATCACCGATAAATTCTAGTTTTCTCGGTTTTTCCGGAGTCGGAAGAAGGGTCGCGTTCTCATCGGTAATCAGCTTAGAAATACCGATAATTGACATAGGAGCTTCGGAAAGTTTTATCATTTGAATTTGATGTGTTTCCATTTCTTCTGAATCAAAAATAGGGTATGTTTTTTGAGAAACAGTAACCATATCTTCCAAAATTCTTTCGCCGTCTACATAGAAAGCAATTCTCGTTTTTTCGTTTTGCATGGAATCTTCCATAGAAAGAGCACGATCGTCACCTTGTATTTCAATGGCTAATTTTTGTCCGGTAAAAGAGAAAGAGATACCGGAGCCGGAAAGAGCGCACCAGAGAATGTCATTTTGAAAAAGGGTTCTGCCGATGTATCTTACGTGGTTGTCTGTGACAGAAAAGGAAAGTAAATTATTTATAGAATTCATATGGAATACCTCCTTTTTTCAATATTGTTTTTGCGAATGTAAAATCATTTTAGCACGCTTCTTTCGACCTTACAAATATATTCTTATGTTGTTTCTAAATGGTTGTTTCTGAACCCATATCTATGATATAATGATTAAAAATTATACTCGTTAGAAAAAATCAAATAATCATTATGAAAAAAAGAAAGGAAGGTTCTTTTTTTATGGAAAAATCAAAGGTATATTATACAAATCTCAAAACCTCATTCAATGAAAATCTTCCACAGAAATTAGAACGTTTAATTAAAACGGCAGGAATTGGAAATATAGATTTTACAAACAAATATGTGGCAATTAAAATACATTTTGGTGAGCCGGGAAATCTGGCATATTTAAGACCAAATTATGCAGCAGTTGTTGTGAAAGTAGTAAAGGCACTTGGCGGAAAACCGTTTTTGACAGATTGTAATACATTGTATGTAGGTGGTCGAAAGAATGCATTAGACCATTTAGATGCTGCTTATCAGAATGGATTTTCACCCTTTTCTACTGATTGCCATGTTATTATTGCAGATGGTTTGAAAGGTACCGATGAAGCACTTGTTCCGGTAGAAGGCGGAGAGTATGTGAAGGAAGCCAAAATTGGTCAGGCTATTATGGATGCAGATGTTTTTATTACTTTGAACCATTTTAAAGGTCATGAGGCAACCGGATTTGGTGGTGCATTGAAGAATATTGGTATGGGATGTGGTTCTCGTGCCGGTAAAATGGAAATGCACAGTGCGGGCAAACCGTTTGTGGATACAGAATATTGTATCGGTTGTGGAAGATGTATTAAAATCTGTGCTCATGATGCACCGACTATTACAGATAGAAAGGCATCTATTGACCATGATAAATGTGTGGGTTGTGGTCGATGCATTGGTGTTTGTCCGGCAGATGCGGTGAAAGCAGCAGGCGATGAGAGCAATGATATTTTAAATAAAAAAATTGCAGAATACAGCAAGGCAGTTCTGGAGGGAAGACCGAACTTCCATATCAGTTTAGTTGTAGACGTATCACCGAATTGTGATTGCCATTCTGAAAATGATATTCCGATTGTACCGGATGTAGGTATGTTTGCATCATTTGACCCGGTTGCACTTGATATCGCTTGCGCAGATGCAGTAAATAAACAGCCTGTTATCGCAAATAGTCAATTAGATCATATGCCACATGTACATGGGGATCATTTCTGTGATTCTGCGCCGACTACGAATTGGAAGGTTTGTATTGAGCATGCCGAGAAAATCGGAATTGGTACTGCAGAATATGAATTGATTGAAATTTAAAATGCAGTACAGGAGAAGTATAAGATAAGAGGCATAAGATATAAGGGTTAGGAAGTAGGAAAGGAAAATAATCCGAAGTATATCGGATTGGTGGAGAAATGAGAGAATTTGTGGTTGCAACGGAAAGTAATTGCGATATGGACCCCATATTTTTGGAGGAAAATGGGGTATGCGTGATTCCTCATTACTATACAATAGAGGATATAGAATACGGAGATGGGAAAGAACTTACAGTAGAAGAATTCTATAATGCGTTGCGGGAAGGTAAAAATGCTGCAACAATGGCAAGTAATCCTGCAGTTATTTTGGAGCGGTTTGAAGAATATGCGAAACAGGGGAAGGATATTCTTTTTATTAGCTTTTCATCAGCGTTGAGCTGCGGTTATAATAATATTTTTAACGGTGCAAGAGAAATAATGGATAATCATCCGGAGATGACAATTAAGGTAATTGATACATTATCAGCATCTCTTGGAGAGGGAATTATGATTCGAAAAGCACTGAATATGAAGAAACAGGGAAGAACTCTGGAAGAAACAGCAGCTTGGATTGAGCAACATACCCAAAATCTGAATGTTCAGTTTACAGTAGATGATTTGAACTTTTTGTATCGCGGCGGACGACTTTCTAAAACAAGCGCAGTGTTAGGAAGTGTAATAAATATAAAACCAATTCTTCATATTGATAAGAGTGGTAAATTAGTGGCAATTGATAAAATCAGAGGACGTAAGAAATCATTAACTACTTTAGTAGATAATATGGAGGCAAGACTGGGTGAATTCAAAGAAGAGCAGGTTTTTATCGGAATTGTTCATGGCGATTGTATGAATGATGCGAATTTTATCGCGGATATGATTAAAGAGCGATTCGGATATACGGATATTGAAATCAGGCCAATCGGACCGAGTATTGGTGCGCACTCTGGACCGGGAGCTATAGGTATTATTTTCTTAGGTGAGGCAAGATAAAAGATACGTGTAAATATTAAGAGGGTGTACTTCTAAATTTAGGAGTACACCCTTTAGTATAGAACAATTTTAAGTTAAAAATTCTTTTAATAGAGATTCTAATTCTTGTGCTTCTTTGTAGGTGAAGGAGGAATTATCTGTTACAGTGTCTGAAACTTTGTCCTTTTCAGGGGAAGAAATATCTTCACCTTGAATCAGTTTCATATCTAAAGTAGTTTGTTCTAGGCGGTTTGCCAAATGATTTTCCAGATAATCAATTAAGTTAGTGCGTAAAATTTCGGCTTTACCGGAAATATCAACAAAAGAAGAAATGGCAAAATAACTGTATAATCCAAGAAAACTAACAATATAAAACGGAAGAATATAGAAAAAGGATTCTCCTTGAATGATTCCAATGCAGGCGCCAATTCCGGCAATCAGTATAGATAACAAAACAAGTTGTCCGGATATATGTTTTAGTGCTTTTGGTGAAATTTTATGTATTTTAATCTGGTTCATATACTTGTCCACAAAAATGGGAATGTTAGAAATTCCATCATGTAATTTAGAGCAACTTGAGAATTTTAGTTTCAGTTGCTGTAATGATTTATTTGTGGTGGTAGACATGTTTTCGGTTTCTCGGATAAGTTTGTGATATATCACACCGATGTTAATCTGACATATGATACTAAGAGATAATAAAACCAAAATGGGAATCATGAATCCCGGATGATGAAAAATAATTTGAAACATATTAACACTTCCTTTTCCCCTTTTACAGATTTTATTATAAGCAGGATAAAGAAGAATCTCAATAATTCCGGATGGTTAAGGCATCAACAAATTTTGATAGGATTCGAAAAAGAAACTCTAATGTTTTCTGTGGATTCTATTGTCAAGGACTGGAAACTGTTATGAATTTATGGTATAGTGGGAACAATGATTAGGGCTATTATATCGAAAGGAAGGATATTATTATGAGATATAGACCACAGGGAGTTTGTTCTAATGCAATTGATATAGAGGTAGAAGACGGTGTGATAAAATTTGTCGAATTTACCGGTGGATGTAACGGTAATTTACAAGGTATTTCAAGTCTGGTAACAGGAATGAAAATAGAAGATGCTATTTTGAAATTAAAAGGAATTAAATGCGGATTCAAAAATACATCCTGTCCGGATCAATTGGCATGTGCATTAGAAGAATTGGTATAGTGGAGGCTTCCGGTATATGAGTAAAAAAATAGTTTTTACCGGTGGAGGTACTGCCGGACATGTAACACCCAATATTGCATTATTTCCTAAGATGAAAGAATTAGGTTATGAAATTGCATATATGGGCTCTTATGAAGGGATAGAAAGAAAGCTGATAGAAGAGTTTGATATTCCGTACTATGGAATTGCAACAGGAAAGTTTCGTAGATATTTTGACCCGAAGAATTTTTCAGACCCGTTCCGCGTTTTGAAGGGGATGTCTGAGGCAAGAAAATATTTGAAGGAGCTTAGGCCTGATATTGTTTTTTCTAAGGGTGGATTCGTAAGTGTGCCGGTCGTGAGGGCGGCAGCATCCTTAGGGATTCCGTGTATTGTGCATGAGTCCGATATGACACCGGGACTTGCAAATAAATTGTGTATTCCCGTTGCAAATAAAGTATGCTGTAATTTCCCGGAAACTTTTAAATTATTACCTGCTGAAAAAGCGGTTTTAACAGGTTCTCCGATTCGAGAAGAATTGTTGGAGGGAAAAAAGGAGGCAGCTTATGCATTCTGTGGTTTTGATACTTCCAAGCCAGTAATTATGGTAATCGGCGGAAGTCAAGGTTCTGCGGCAATTAATCAGGCAGTTCGAGATGCACTTCCAGAGTTGTTAAAAGATTTCCAGATTGTTCATTTATGTGGAAAAGAAAAGATGGATAATCTTCTTCTGACAACGAAAGGATATAAGCAGTTTGAATATATTACAACCGAGTTAAAAGATATTTTTGCTATGGCAGATATTGTGATTTCCAGAGCAGGTGCTAATGCAATTAGTGAACTTCTTGCTTTGAAGAAGCCGAATTTGTTGATTCCGCTTCCTTCCGGCAGTAGTCGTGGAGATCAGATTTTGAATGCAAAATCATTCGAATCCCAGGGATATAGTATTGTTGTGGATGAAGATGATTTGACGAAAAAGCTTTTGGTAGAAAAAGTACAGGAATTGTATTTTACAAGAAATACTTATATTGATACGATGAGCAAGAGCTCTCAGAGAGATGCGATAGGAACAATTGCAACATTGATTGAGGATACTGTTGCAGAGAACAAATGAAAAGCATAATATATATGAGGAAAAGGCAGCCATTCCGTTTGGAAGGCTGCCTTATTTTGATGTACTAGGAAAATCTTTTCTGAATGATATCAATAAGAGATTCAATAGTTTTATCAACGCCTAAAGCACTGCTTTTTACACAAAGGTCATAATTTCTGGAATCACCCCATTTACCTTTGCTGTAACGATTATGATAAACTTTACGTCTTTTATCATGGCGATACATTTTAGCGATTGCTTCGGATTCGGATAAGTTGAATTTCTCAGTAACTCTTTTTATTTTAAATTCCTTGTCAGCGAGAATAAAAATGTGGAATGCATTAGCATTATTTTTGAATACTGTTTCTGCGCATCGTCCAACGACGATGAAAGATTCTCCTGCTTCTGCTTTTTTTCGTAAGAAATCGAACTGTTTCTCTGCAATATGGTCTTCAATGGAATTAGAATGACCGTTTAGTGTTCTGGAAAAAAGTACGTTTACTGGTTTTTCATCATATTTTTCAAACACCCTTGCATCCATTCCGGAAGCTTCTGCTACTTCAATAATCATTTTTTTGTCATAGAGTGGCAAATTCAATTTTTCTGCCAATTGCTCAGCGATTACGTGTCCGCCACTACCGAATTCTCTACCGATTGTAATAATTATTTGTTTATTCATAAAACCACTCCCTTCTTTACATATTATACTGCAATTAGACAGAATATTCAATTAAAGTATGGTAAAAAAGCATAAATTTTCAGAAAGTTTGTACAATATTGGTAATACAAAAATAGAACAAAAAATAGAATAAATGATAAAATCTTGAAAAAGCAGGATATCAATGCTACACTAAAATAAGCATGAGCATGACTCAATAAGAAAGAGAGAGAGAACAATGAGTAAAATTAAATTTGACTATGCCAAGGCAGCTTGTTTTATTAACGAGAATGAAGTAGAATCTATGAAAAAATTGGCTTTGGATGCAAAAGAGCTTCTTGTAAGTAAAACAGGTGCAGGTAATGATTTCTTAGGATGGATTAATTTGCCGGTTGATTATGACAAAGAAGAATTTGCAAGAATTAAAAAAGCAGCAGAAAAAATTCAGAGTGATTCTGAAGTATTGTTAGTAATTGGTATCGGTGGTTCTTACTTAGGAGCAAGAGCTGCAATCGAATTTTTAAGACACAGCTTTTATAATGTAGTTGATAAATCTATCAGAAAAACACCGGAAATTTATTTTGTAGGTAATTCAATCAGTTCTACTTACATCAAACACTTAATTGATGTAATCGGCGATAGAGATTTCTCTATTAATATGATTTCTAAATCCGGTACAACAACAGAACCTGCTATTGCTTTCCGCGTATTTAAAGAAATGGCAGAGAAAAAATATGGTAAAGAAGGCGCAGCAAAGAGAATCTACGCTACAACAGATAAAGTAAAAGGTTCCTTAAAGAATCTTGCAACAGAAGAAGGATATGAATCTTTCATAGTACCGGATGATATCGGTGGACGTTTCTCTGTTCTGACAGCAGTTGGTTTATTACCAATCGCAGTTTCCGGTGCAGATATCGATAAATTGATGGAAGGTGCGGCAGAAGGAAGAAAAATGGCATTAGAAGCTTCTTTTGAAGAAAATGATGCACTGCAGTATGCGGCACTGCGTAACATTCTATTAAGAAAAGGTAAAGGCATTGAAATTCTTGCTAACTACGAACCAAGCCTTCACTATGTTTCTGAGTGGTGGAAACAGCTTTATGGTGAGTCCGAAGGTAAGGATCAGAAGGGTATTTTCCCGGCAAGTGTTGACTTAACAACGGACTTACATTCTATGGGACAGTTCATTCAGGATGGTTCCAGAAATATGTTTGAAACAGTTCTTAATGTTGAGACAAGCAGAGAAGAAATTATCATTGGTGAAGAACCGGTTGATTTAGATGGTCTTAATTATTTAGCAGGTAAGAGCGTTGATTTTGTAAATAAAAGTGCAATGAACGGAACAATTCTTGCTCATACAGATGGACAGGTTCCTAACTTCGTAGTAAACATTCCGGAAGTAAATGAATTCTACCTTGGTGAGTTATTCTATTTCTTCGAGTTTGCATGTGGTGTCAGCGGATACTTATTAGGAGTAAATCCGTTTAACCAGCCAGGTGTTGAGAGCTACAAGAAAAATATGTTTGCATTACTTGGTAAACCAGGTTATGAAGCACAGAGAGAAGAACTTTTGAAGAGATTATAATATTTGGACATGCTCATTCGGGCATGCGCCCTGTACAAAAAGTATCCTTAGGATAATAGTCTGCAAGCAGCCTTTGTCTGAGGGATACTTTTTTAATTTTGCTTATTGATAAAGAATCTCAATATCAAGAAAGGGGTTGACATATTGGTTAGTTGATGCTAACCTAAGAGAGTCGAAGGTTAGAAATAACTAACTATATCATATAGGAAGTATAAAACATAAGTAACATAGTTTAAAAGGGGATTTTATTCGTGGAAGATAAAAAGGAATTAATATTAAAAAAATTAAAAGAACGAGGATTACGCATTACAAATCAAAGAAAATTGATTATAGATGCAATTTTGGAAAATGAGTATAGCTGTTGTAAAGAAATATATTGTCAGGTATGTGCAGTAGATTCTTCGATTGGCATTGCAACGGTTTATCGAATGATTAAGGTTCTGGAAGATATCGGTGCAATTGACCGCAAGAATATGTACCGTGTATGTTTCAATGAAGGTTGTAATAAATCAGATAGATGTATTGTCCAGTTTGATGATAATTCACAGGTTCGCTTGAGTTCAGAGGAGTGGAACAAGATTGTTAGAGCAGGATTACAGACATTTGGATATTTGGATAATAAAAATGTTAAATTGATTGAAATTATAGAATGCAACAGAAATTCTTCTTTAGCTGTTCAAGAATGAAAATTCTGATGATTTTATTCATTAAAAGTCAGATAATCGCATAGTCATTAAGAGGAATTGACAGGAGAGCGCGATGGGCAAGAAGGAAAATATGAATATTGTTTATAATATAGACTATCACGAAATTATTGAATGTATTACAGGTGCATTGGATGCCAAAGATCCTTATACAGCAAATCATTCACAGAGAGTCAGTGATATGGCAGAAGCACTGGCAAGAGGTATAAATTTATCAGAGGAATTAGTAGAGAAAATACATATTGCTGGACATTTGCATGATATTGGTAAAATCGGAGTACCTGATAGTGTTTTGATGAAACCGGGTAAACTGACCGATGAAGAATGGGAGAAAATGAAGGAGCACCCGGTTATTGGCGCTAAGATATTAGAGAGGTCAGAACATTTAAGGGAATTGTGTGATATTGTTTTGTATCATCATGAACGCTTCGATGGAAAAGGGTATCCTTCCGGATTAAAGGGAGAAGAAATTCCGATAGGAGCAAGAATTATTGCAATATGTGATTCCATTGATGCGATGACATCAAAACGCTGTTACAGAGATTCGCTTGGTTGGGATGTCTGCTATCAGGAAATAGAGAAAAATATAGGGGTAATGTACGACCCTGTTATCGGAAAATATGCTTTGGAACATTGGGAAGAGCTAAAATGCGCGGGTGCAACTGACAGTTGACAGATTTCCAAGTTGGATTGGTAGCCTTTTTTAAATGGGAGCTGTTACGTTAAAAAAGTCTCAATGGCTTTATTAAATTTCTCATACTCTTTGTTTGCAATAAAATGATTTCCTTCGATGAAAACAAGTTCAGCGTTAGGAAGATTTTTATAAATCAATTGAGTATGAGATTTTTTAATCATATCATTTGTTCCGGCAATCACCAAAGTTTTTACAAAAACATTTTGAAGCTTCGAAGGTTCGATATTAGGGTCGTTTACCATAAGACCCAGCATTTCTGCATTTTTCTTGGCATCCTCACTCTTTTGTGCAAAAGCAGAAGCAAATTTATACCCCAAAACAATCGGTATTTGAATATGCGCCTTAACTCCCCTACCATTTAGGTTAGCACCATTCAAAATAAGTTTTAAGATACGTTCCGGATGCATTAACGCAAAAGTAAGCGCAATATTACCACCATCGGAAAATCCTAAAATATTTGCCTTGTCTATTTGGTGTTCTTCCATAAATTTATATAAATCTAATGCAAATTGGCGAATGGTAAAAGGCTCTGTACCACGCTCTGATTTGCCATGTCCGCGGGTATCAATAGCAATAACCCGGTATTTTTTTGAAAAGTAGTCCATTTGATGGGTGAAATAGGTAAGGTCTTCTCCGTTTCCGTGAAGCAGAATCAAAGGTTCGCCGTTTCCTATTTCTTCATAGTGTAAATGAATAGACATAGCATTCACCTTTCTTTTTGTTATAGTATTCGATAATTATATTATCATAGATTAGGGTTGTTTTTCTACAAAAAGAGTGATACAATCATATACATCAATTCTATATCAATATTTTCTAACATCAAGAATCAATATTTCATTGACATGTATGTCAGAATTTCCAGAGAATATCAAGAATAGAAAGGAAGTGGCGAAAGTAATAAGGAACATAAAATAAACGATAATTCGTTTATAAATAAAGTAAAAAACAATTGAAAAATAAAAAGCAAAAGATTATAATGAAAGGGAAATATGGGGAAAAGAGATATTATATTAAAGCCGTATTTAGCAGATAATGAAAGATTTGCAGATCTTGTGAATGCTTCTGTTTTCCAGGGAAGACAGGTAATATTGCCAATGCAGTTAGAGATGCAGGACAGTGTCAGAGCTACAAGTATAAGAAGTCATCGTGGCAAGAAAGAAATACAACGTACCAGTGATATTATTAAGAAAGTTGCTTTAGGTACGCAGTTTGTTGTTGTCAGTCTTGAAAATCAAAAGGATATTCATTATGCGATGCCACTCCGTAATTTTGTTAGTGAAGCGGCTGATTATCAGATGCAGTATGACCGTATCAGAAAACAACATGAACAAAAGAGAGATTTACAAGGAAGTGAGTATTTATCAGGATTTTGTAAGGAAGATAAGGTTATACCGGTTATTACAATTGTATTGTATTTTGGTGAAGAGAAATGGGATGGTGCTACAGATTTATATGAATTAATGGATTTACAGAATTACCCGCCGGAGGTTCAGAAACAACTCAAAAAGTTTGTAAATAACTATCATATTAATTTGATAGATATCAGACATATGGAAAATCCAAATATTTTTCGAACCGATTTGAGACAGGTATTTAATTTTATAAAACGGGATGCGAATAAAAAAGAATTGCAGGAATATATGACTCAGCATCGGGCGGAGTATGAAGCATTAACAAGTGAAACTTTTGAAGTTATTGAGAAACTTAGTAACATTGATTTTAGTGGATTTCACAAGGAATCTACTCAGACAGGAGGGAATTATAGTATGTGTAGAGCAATGGAAGAGATGTTAGAAGACGCGCGAGAGGAGGCAAGACAGGAGATGTGTAGAGCAATGGAAGAGATGTTGGAAGATGCGCGAGAGGAAGTAAGACAGGAGATGTGTAGAGCAATGGAAGAGATGTTGGAAGATGCACAGGAAGAAGGAAGGCAGGAAGCGCATAAAAATATAGAAGAATTGATGAAATATGCAAAGAATAATGGTTTTGAAAAATTAGCAGATAAAATAGCAAGAAAACTAGAAAGATTTCAAATAGCAGGAGCATAAAAAAGTAAATCGGTAATTGTATGAATGCACAGGCATAAAGGTCTGTGCATTCTCTTTTTTGGCAACAATTTTTTCCGTTTGCGTGATTGGATTTTCAAATGAGATTGAGTAGAATTATAGTATCGCAATGATCATTGGGAAATAGAACAAAAAATTATTACGGAGGGTAATAGATGTCTAAAATACAATTAAGAATTTACGACCTTAGAAAACGAAATCAAATAGGACAAAAAGAGCTTGCAAATAAATTAGGAGTTTCTGTGCAGACAGTCAGTAAATGGGAAAATGATATTTGTATGCCGGATATTTCTTTGTTGCCGGAAATTGCGCACTTTTTTCAAGTATCTGTGGATGAACTTCTTGGACTAATACCTCTGACGGGAGAAGAGTACATTCCGGTTAGGAGCGGTGAAAAAGAATACTGGGAACAAAAACTAAATTATTTAGTTGCCAGTAGGAAATCATTCTGGAATGAGGATTATTTGCAGTTTTTGATAGAACGAGTGTGGAAAATAAAAAAGCCTGTGGATATTTTGGATTGTGGCTGTGGTTTTGGGTTTATGGGAAAATTATTATTATCCTTTTTGCCGGAGGGCAGTACCTATACGGGAATTGATTTCAGTCAGAATATGATAGAAGAAGGGAAAAGATTTTTTGAAAAAGCAGGATATCATGGAGAATTTATTTGTGATGATTTTCGGAAGCATGAATTTTCAAAAAAATATGATCTGGTTTTCAGCCAATGTGCTATGAGACATATAAATGAGCCACAGAAATTTTTACAAAAAATGATTGCACAAACCAAATCCGGTGGTATGGTAATCGCAGCAGACGTAAATCGCGAATTGGAAAGTGATGGTTTATATATTGACGGATTAGATTATCACGAACTTTGCAGAAGAGACGGATTTCGTAAGGTGTGGGAGAAAGAGTTTGCCTGTCAGGGCAGGGATTACGCAATTGGTATGCGATTGCCTATTATGATGCAGCAGGAAGGTCTTACTGATGTAGATGTCAGGATGAATGACAAAATTAGTTTTGTGCTACCAAAGATAGAGAATTATGAAGAGAAAGTGGTTAGTTTTCTGGAAGCAAATCAATGGGAAGGAAAAACTTCTATACAAGAGGAAGAGGAACTGGTTCAGAGTTTTATTAATCATGGAATGGATAGAGAAGAAGCAGAAATGTACTGTAGAAAACAAAGAAATATACAATCGTTTGTATCTCAAAATAAAGAAAATCTTACATATTTACATTATCGCGGATTAATCATTAGTTATGGATGGAAAAAATAGTTTATAATTATAGTGTTCGATACGATAGTAGCCAGGATATAATAGTAGCCTTGTTGAAAGCCCATTTTTTCTATGATATAGTAAAAGATATAATTAAATGAAGAAATAATGAAAAATAAAACAAAAAAATTAGAGATAGAAGAGATGGTATATGGAGGGAAGAATATGAAGCTTGTCGTTTTGGAAAGAAATAGTGTAGGAACAGACATTGATGTATCCTGTTTTGAGAAATTTGGAGAAGTAACTTATTATCCGAATACGGTAGCTGAGAATGCTGCAGAAAGAATCGGGGATGCCGATATCGTGATTGTGAATAAAGTGCCGATTAATGAAAGCACTTTAAAGGATGCGGCAAATGTGAAGCTGATTTGTCTGTTTGCTACAGGTTTTGATAATGTGGATTTGGAATATTGCAAAAGCAGAGGAATCAAAGTTGCAAATGTAGTTAAATATTGTACTCCTGCGGTTGCGCAGCATACGATTTTGCTGGCAATGATGTTATCTGAGAAAATTGCTTTCTATGACGAGTATGTAAAATCGGGTACATATAGTGCACAGGATCGTTTTTCTAATTTTGACAGAGCCTTTAATGAACTGGAAGGAAAAACATGGGGTATTGTCGGAATGGGAACGATTGGGCATAAGGTAGCAAGTCTTGCGACAGCTTTTGGTTGTAAAGTAATCTTCTATTCCGCATCCGGTAAGAGCACTTGTACAGAGTATGAAAGAGTGGAATTTGATACATTATTAAAAAAATCTGATATTTTGTCATTGCACTGTCCATTAAGTGACAGAACTAGAAATCTGATTAACAAAGATGCTTTTGACAAGATGAAAGAGACAGCGATTTTGGTAAATGTGGCAAGAGGACCGGTAGTAAATACACAGGACTTGTATGATGCGCTTATGGAAGGAAAAATTGCAGCGGCAGGACTGGATGTACTGGAGAAGGAACCGATGGAGACTACGAATCCTCTGGGTCAGATTAAAGATAGCACGAAGTTAATTATTACACCGCATATGTCTTGGGCAAGTACGGAGTCCAGAATTCGTCTGGTAGAAGAGGTTGCCAAAAATATTGAAGCATTTGTGGCAGGGGAAAATAGAAATATTGTGAATTTATAAAATTGATTTCATAAAAAGTAACAGAAAAGCCTACTAATAAAAAGTCAAGCATAAATTGAAAAAAGTTTTAGTTGGAAAAAAAGGTACACGAAATAAGCTGCCTCAATAGCCAGCTCCTAAGAGGGGATATGTGACAATTATTAGGACTCTTCGTTTGCTTCTTGTTCCAGATTGCGTAAACACTCCTTGACTTTGCCATAATAGATTCTAAGGAACTTATTGGCACCGGCAGTCATATAAACAAGGTAAGGTTTTCCTTCGGCTCGTTTTCGGTCAAGGAACTGATAAATCGGTTCATTAACAGGCTTGTTTTGGAGATATGTACTCATAATCTGAAAAAGTGTTTTGCGAAGCCTTGTTGAACCATTTTTGGAAGCACAATTACTACGCTGTTTAAACTGTCCTGATTCATTTACACCGGGGTCAACGCCTGCAAATGCAGTGATGGCTTCACGATGAGTAAAACGGGAAACATCACCGATTTCGGCAATGAGTTGTGGACCATAGGTTTCACCAACACCATATATGCTCATCACGGTATCGTATTCAGGAAGTGTCGAAGCCAGTTGGTTCATTTCCTTACGGAGTATTTCAATGTGTTCAGAGGCAAGATTCAATTGCTGAATGCTTTGCTGAATGAGGAGCTTATAGGATTTCTCTTTCGGAAATACTGCAACAAGCTGTTTGGAAGCTTCGAAAAGCTCCGCCGGTTTGCCTTTCTGAAAGTTATAGTGATGCTTTTTGCAGAAAGCCTCATAGCGCTCGGTAAAAGCTTTCAAACCGAGTTTGCGGACACAATCAACGTGCCAAAAGGAGTAGGCATGCATCTCTCATTCGTATATTGCAAGGCATATACGAATTTCTCACATGAAATATACGAATTATATACGAATTCACAACGCAAAAAAGGCACCCATATTCAGTATTTCTACTAAATACGAGTGCCTATCATTCAATAATTGAACCGGCTATACCTCATTTTGCCACGTCTTTGACAATCCATAGAGGTAAGTTGAATATTTTGTTGGAATCCATTCTGCTCCGTTGATGTCCATTCAAATCCATTAGATTTGTGGTACATTCGTGGCAGGATTGGATGCATTTGGACTTCTATGGATTTCCATAATTCTCAGGGAATCCGTACACTAATTGAGACTCTTCATCGTTGGGAACAACAATACATCCCTAATCGCCGGTGAATTAGTAAGCAACATAACCAATCTATCGATACCGTAACCGATACCACCTGTCGGAGGCATACCGATTTCCAATGCGTTCATGAAATCTTCATCGGTTGTATTTGCTTCTTCATCACCTGCTGCCAGTGCAGCTTCCTGTGCCTTGAAACGCTCTCTCTGGTCAATTGGATCGTTTAACTCAGAGTAAGCATTACACATTTCACGAGCGGTAATGAATAATTCGAAACGCTCTACATAGTCCGGTTTGTCCGGTTTTCTCTTCGTCAGAGGAGAAATCTCAACCGGATGATCCATAACAAATGTAGGCTGAATTAAATGTTCTTCTACAAATTCTTCGAAGAAAAGATTTAAGATATCGCCTTTTGTATGGCGTTCTTCGTAATGAACACCTTTTTCATCGGCAATTTTCTTTGCTTCTGCTGTATCTGCAATCTGGTCAAAGTCAATGCCTGTATATTCTTTTACCGCATCAATCATAGTAATTCTCTTGAATGGAGAACCCAAATCAATTTCAACGTCACCATAAGGAACTACAGTTGTACCGCATACTTCCTGTGCTACATGACGGAACATATTCTCGGTCAAATCCATCATGCCGTTATAATCTGTGTATGCCTGATATAATTCCATCAGAGTGAATTCCGGATTGTGTCTTGTATCAAGACCTTCGTTACGGAAAACTCGTCCAATTTCATAAACTCTTTCCAGACCACCAACAATCAGTCTCTTTAAGTATAATTCCAAAGAAATACGAAGTTTTACATCTTCATCTAATGCATTGTAATGTGTTTCAAAAGGTCTCGCGGCCGCACCACCTGCATTGGAAACAAGCATTGGTGTTTCAACCTCTAAGAATCCGAGTCCATCTAAGTAACGTCTGATGGAGCTGATGATTTTAGAACGCATAACGAAAGTTTTCTTTACTTCTTCATTCATAATCAGGTCAGTATATCTTTGACGATAACGAATATCGGTATTTACCAGACCATGATATTTCTCCGGAAGAATCTGTAAACTCTTAGATAAAAGAGTTACTTTACTTGCATGGATAGAAATCTCACCAGTTTTGGTTTTGAACACTTCGCCTTCAATACCAACAATATCACCCACATCATATTTCTTGAAATCAGCATAAGGTTCTTCACCAATACTGTCTCTAGCTACATAGGACTGAATATTCCCTGCCAAATCCTGTACATTACAGAAAGATGCTTTACCCATAACACGTTTGGACATAACACGTCCTGCAATCGTAACCGTTTTGCCTTCCAGCGCATCGAAATCATCTTTGATATCCTGGCTGTGATGGGTTACATCATATTTTGTAATCTGAAAAGGGTCTTTGCCGTTTTCCTGTAATGTTGCAAGTTTCTCTCGTCTTACTTTTAACAACTGGTTAATGTCCTGTACCTGTTGTCCTTTTTCCTGATTCTGCTGTTCTGCCATCTTAATAACCATACCTTTCCAAAATCCATAGCCTATTTTCTATGGACACATACTTAGTTTGATCTCTGTATTTCTAAAACTTTATACTGTAAAATACCGACCTGTGTTTCAACATCGACTACGTCACCGACTTTACATCCGATTAACGCTTTACCTACCGGTGATTCATTGGAGATTTTACCTTTTAAGCTGTTTGCTTCGGTAGAACCTACAATTTTGTATTCTAATTCTTCTTTATATTCCATATCCAGAATTTTAACCTGACAGCCAATGTTAATCTTATCTAAATCAACTTCGTCTTCTACAATTACTTCAGCGTTTTTCAAAATTTTCTCTAATTCTTCAATTCTTGCTTCAATATCACGCTGTTCATCTTTTGCTGCATCATATTCCGCATTTTCGGACAAGTCACCCTGTTCTCTTGCTTCTTTGATTTTCTGTGCTACTTCCTGACGTTTGTTTACTTTTAATTCGTGTAATTCGTCCTCGTATTTTCTAAGTCCTTCATAGGTTAAAATATTTTTCTTTCCTTCCATGACAACTCGCCCTTTCTTTATTTCCTATTTGAACGAAAGAAAGATTTTTCCTTCGTCACTTGCATAAATGAACTAATTTATCATACCCACTTTTTACCGTAGTGTCAAGGTATTTCAGTGGAGAGAGGTAGGAAACCTCTGCACATTTTCGCTTTAACAACATTTCTTTTTTCCCGGCTGCAGCTACATCCAGATAAATGTCCCCTGCCCGCATCATGCGAAGCGGAATCTCGCCCGCATAGCCATAATCCAGAAACAGAGTTCTCTGACCAATTTTTCCTTTTGTCCCCAATATCTGTGTCATCAATCCGTATTCAAAATAAAAAGCTTCCGCATATTCCTCAACGACATCCTGCCACCGCTCTTGTTCCTCTTCGTCTGTCGCATATAGAATTGACAAATGATTGATGCGTGAGAAAAAGGGTTGCATCACCTCGATAAAGTAGCGCATTTGCACTTCCGGAAACACCACATTTCCCAACAAAAGAACGACAGAATCGAAGTCTTTCTTTTGAAGGCCCAATATTTTATCGGATAATAGCAAAAAAGTATCCGGTATCTCTTCTTTTTCCCAATGCAGGATTGCTGCGATATCCTGTTGCAGAACAATCTGTCTCTTTGCAAAATCATTTTGCCATGTCTCCTGTGTATTCTGCATTAGGCGAAGCAATTTCTCCGGTTTCCACTTTTTTTCCTTTGTTGGAATCAGTATTGTATAGATAGTCAGGTTATCCTGTTCTACCATGAAAAACGGTAATCGTTCCTTTTGCCAGATTTTTTTTCTTCCTGCTCTTTTCGCAAGCAGTTCCGGCAACACGTTGCAATCGCCCAGTATTTTATCCTGCGTAACATAATAAAGTATTGTTTCGTTTCCCATATGAGAATATACGCTACATCTGCTCTACTAATTCCTCCAAAGCCGCAAAATTTTCAATTGCATTAACCTGTTGTCTGAGTTTCGCGGAATTAGGCATCCCTGCACTGTACCATGACACGTGCTTACGCATTTCGCGTACCCCGGTATACTCGCCCTTACACTCGTATTGCAATCTGCAGTGGCGAAGCATCAATTCTTTGCGTTCTTCTCGTGTCGGTGGTGGCAAAATAGTTCCATCTTTCAAATATTCTACTATTTCACGGAAAATCCATGGATTGCCGCGACAGGCACGTCCAATCATAATACCATCACATCCCGTCTGCTCCATCATCTTAGCCGCGCTGATACCATCCACAATGTCGCCATTACCGATAACCGGAATGGAAACGGCATCTTTGACTCTGGCAATAATTTCCCAATCGGCTTCGCCTGCATAAAATTGTTCCCTTGTTCTGCCATGTACTGCAATTGCACTTGCTCCGGCATCTTCCATCACTTTTGCCATCTCTACGGCATTGATATGTTCTTTGTCAAAGCCCATACGAAATTTCACAGTAACAGGCTTGCTAATCGCTTTCACCGTTGCTGCCACAATTTCTCCGGCAAGCTTTTGATTTTTCATAAGGGCAGAGCCCTCTCCATTATTGACCACCTTCGGCACCGGACAGCCCATATTGATATCCAGTATGGAAAAAGGTCGCTCTTCTATTTGCTTCGCCATTTCGCTGATAATCTTCGGGTCGGAACCAAATAGTTGTAAGGATGCCGGTGTTTCTTCGGGATGGATTTCAAGCAGTGTTTCGGTATTTTTGTTCTTATACATAATCGCTTTGGCACTTACCATCTCCATACAGACAAGTCCTGCTCCCTGCTCCCTGCACAGCAAACGAAAAGGCAGGTCCGTTACGCCTGCCATAGGAGCCAGAATGATGTTATTGTCTAAAGTCACATTTCCTATCGTCAATTTCGTTAATTTGTTCAATTTTCTTCTCCATCCATACCCAGTTCTTCATCCAGTATGTTTTCATGTAAAATAAACACTCTGTAATACAGACTCAAGGATTCAAACAGTTCCTGTCTGTTTCTGCGGATTTCCCTTACCATAAGTCCGCTACTGATTTCATCATAAAGCAAGTCCTCTTCCTCTGCATTGGTTTCTAAGGAAATGGTACCGTCCTCTTCAAACACAATGGTAAAAATTCCGCCTACCTCTTCCGTAAAAAGTACACAGATTACATGTAAATCTTCCTTAATGGATTCCGGAATCCCTGCAAACTGTTCATTATAATAATATTTCTGTTCATAGGCATTTGCACCGCAAAGTACCACTCTATTATCGTCCATTTTTCCTCCATTTCGAATCATTTGCGCTTCTACACATACCCATACAGCCCTCTGACAGAAACCTCACCCGCATAGACTGTTTCGATTGTACCGTCTTCTTTTTCCACCAAAAGTTCTCCTGTTGCGTTAATCCCTCTGGCAATGCCGGTATATTCGCCTTTTGGGTCGAGCACCTTCACTTCTGCATTCAGGTTAATCAGATATTTCTGATATACTTCCTGTAATTCGGATAAATCCAGTTTTCTGACAAACGTGTCATAATTCTTTTCAAAATAAAATAAAACACGCTCAACCATAGCTGCTCTGGATATCGTTTTACCGGCTTCTATTTTCAAGGAAGTCGCTATCTGTCTGACTTCATCTTCGAAATCCTGTGTCTGATTATTGACATTAATTCCAACACCGATAACTACATAGTGAATATAATCCGGTTCCGCACTCATTTCGGTCAAAATTCCACAGACCTTTTTCCCATGAACAATAATGTCGTTAGGCCACTTAATTGCCGCCTCTAATCCTGTCAATTCCGTAATTGTTTCCACTACGCTAAGCGCCATAACTAAGGTTAACATAGAGGCTTTATCCGGTGCAAAGTCCGGTTTTAAAGCAATTGACATATATACTGCCGAGCCGGAGGGTGACTGCCAGCTTCTTCCTCGCCTTCCACGACCTTGGCTTTGTTTATCTGCTACTACGGTTGTTCCGTGTAGTGCTCCTTCCTCTGCCAGTCGTTTGGCATCTATATTGGTCGAACCGGTTTCCTCATAGTAACATATTTTCTGTCCCGCCCAAGCAGTTGTAAGCCTGCTTGTAATTTCCCATTCCGAAAAAATCTCAGGACATTCTACCAATCGATATCCTTTCCTTGTAACGGATTCTATCTGATAGCCTTCTTCTTTCAACTGATTGATAACTTTCCAGACAGCCGTTCTGGACACGCCAAACCGATCACACAACTGCTGCCCCGATACATAGTCTTTACTATTTCTAAGTAAAGCTAAAATATCTGCTTTATCTGTTCCCATAATTTACTCTTTCTATCTTCCACCTTATGCTGCCAGTCTTTCGCCATGTACTTTTTGTAATTCTCGCAAAGAAACTATTCCGGCATACCAATCGTTACTGCCATAACTGCCTTGATGGTATGCATACGGTTCTCTGCTTCATCAAAAACGATAGACTGCGGTGATTCAAACACCTCATCTGTTACTTCCATTGCACTAATACCAAATTTCTCATTAATTTCCTGTCCAATCTTTGTATGTAAATCATGGAATGCCGGCAGACAATGCATAAATACCGCTTTCTCGCCTGCATTCTCCATCACCTTGCGATTTACCTGATAAGGCATCAAATCATGAATACGGCTTGCCCAGACTTCATCCGGCTCACCCATAGATACCCATACGTCCGTATAAATAACGTCTACGTCCTTCGTACCTTCGTCTACGTTTTCTGTCAAGCGAATGCTGCCACCTGTCTGTGCCGCAATTTTCTCACATTCATCGACCAACTCTTTTGCCGGGAAGTATTCTTTTGTAGTACATGCCGTAAAGTGCATACCCATTTTGGCACAGGCAACCATCAAGGAATTCCCCATGTTGTAACGTGCATCACCCATATAAGTTAATTTAATGCCTTTTAAAAATCCGAACTGCTCTCTGATAGTGAGCAAATCTGCAAGCATCTGTGTCGGATGAAACTCGTTTGTCAAACCGTTCCAAACCGGTACGCCCGCATGTTTTGCAAGTTCATCCACAATTTCCTGTTCAAAGCCACGATACTCGATTCCTTCATACATGCGCCCAAGAACTCTTGCCGTATCTGCAATGCTTTCCTTTTTACCAATCTGGGAACCTGCCGGATCAAGATAGGTTGTTCCCATACCTAAGTCATGTGCTGCTACTTCAAAAGAGCAACGGGTTCTGGTACTTGTTTTTTCAAAAATAAGGGCAACATTTTTTCCACGGTGAAAATCTACCGAAATCCCCTTTTTCTTTTTTTCTTTCAAATCTGCTGCTACGTCCAACATATAAACGATTTCTTCCGGTGTAAAATCCAGAAGCTTCAAAAAGTTGCGTCCTTTCAAATTCATGTCAAATTTCTCCTTTACTCTTTATTCCACAATAGGACGGTTCAAAAGAACCGTCCTATACAAATCACTTTACTGCCTGCTTTCTTATTTCAAAATTTCTTTTGCAGATGCTGCAAGTCCTGCCAATCCTTGAATTTCAGAAGGAATGATAATCTTAGTTGCCTGACCGTCTGCTGCCTTCTCGAATGCTTCAAGGCTCTTAAGTTTAAGCACTGCTTCGTCTGCCCCTGCTTCGCGAATCATACGAATACCGTCTGCAGTAGCTTTCTGTACTTTTAAGATTGCTTCTGCTTCACCTTCTGCCTCACGAATCATTTTTTCTTTCTGCGCTTCTGCACGAAGAATTGCAGACTGTTTTTCTGCTTCTGCTTCCAAAATTGCAGATTCTTTGTTACCTTCTGCTACTAAAACAGTAGATTTCTTCTCACCTTCCGCACGGAGAATCGCTTCACGCCGTTCACGTTCTGCTTTCATCTGTTTCTCCATCGCATCCTGAATAGCAGCCGGTGGGATAATGTTCTTTAATTCAACACGGTTTACTTTGATACCCCATGGGTCTGTTGCAATATCAAGAGATGCTCTCATCTTCGTATTAATAACTTCTCTGGAAGTAAGTGTCTGATCAAGTTCCATCTCACCGATGATATTTCTAAGAGTCGTTGCTGTCAGGTTTTCGATAGCCATAATCGGATTCTCTACACCGTAAGCAAATAACTTCGGATCCGTAATCTGGAAAAAGACTACGGTATCAATTCTCATGGTTACGTTATCTTTTGTAATAACAGGCTGTGGTGCAAAATCAACTACCTGTTCTTTTAATATAACCTTCTTAGCTACTTTATCTACGAGTGGAAGTTTGAAATGAATACCCACCGGCCATGTCTGCTGATAAGCACCAAGGCGTTCCACTACATATGCATGTGCCTGCGGAACTATCTTCACACAGGATGCAAGTAATATGATTATTAAAATTAATACTACTAAAATAAATACTACTCCGCTCATTTTTAGCCCTCTTTTCTTTCTTCTACGATTAATTTCACGCCATCAATCCCCAATATAGTAACGACAGCACCTACCGGTAAAACAACATTGTTGTAACTGCTTCTTGCAGTCCACTCCATTCCTCCGGTATTCACTTGTCCGCTTCCTTCTACATTGTTAATTTCACTGATGACAATCGCCTGTCTTCCAATCAGACTTTCTGTATTCGTTCTAATTCGGTCTTTGTTGAAATACTTCACCGCTATTGGTCTTGTAAAGTAAAGCAAAATTGCTGACACAACAAGGAACACAATCACTTGTAAGAAAATCGGTGTTCCCGGTATGGAAACAATCGCCGCTGCCAATGCTCCGCCCGCAAACCAAATCGTTGTAAGTCCCATGGTAGCCAGTTCAATAATAACCAGAATAACTAAAAGAACAAGCCACATTATTGTTACATTCAACGTTGTCATTTGTTTTCACCCCTTTCTCATCCATCTTACTATATTATGCAGATAGAAACAAGGGATATCCTTACCAGAATACCTGATTGTCAATAATAAGTCCGTCATGATTACCGGCTCTACGGAAGTGTGTTGCGCCTCCAACATTAGTTTCTCCGTTAATCGCTGCCTGTGCTGCCTTATAACAACTTTCCGGTATGTTATTGTTATTATAAACTCTTGCCACTTTACCGCTCATCGCCGGAGTAAATTGACCTGAGGAATAAATAACACCATAAATCGTATTCGGATAAGCGGCGCTTCTCACACGGTTCATAACAACTGCACCTACCGCTAATTTTCCGTTATCTGTTTCAGAGCCTGCTTCACAATAAATAAGCGCGGCAAGAAGCTTCAAATCATCTTCGCCAGCCGTAACTGCTCCCTGATTTTCTGTTAATTTACGCTGTCTTTCCTCTTCTTCACGCTTCTTAATGGCTTCCATTGTTTCGCCTTCATCAATGTGGAAATCCACATTCACATATTC
>JAFSHK010000005.1 GCA_017440375.1 Lachnospiraceae bacterium | reverse complement strand
TCACCGTATTCATGAATGTGGAAGCCAAGAAAATGTTGTCTGCCGTTTTCGGTAACAGTAGGTAGACCACTGAACTGTGCATTGACGAGAACCCCATAGGGAAGCTGATAGAACAAGACCGTTCCGAATAAATCAGGATATAGTTGATTTCCTTTTATAGTAGCGGAAGCATTTGGGGACATATAGGTACCTCCATTTTTTTCATAATAAAAATAAGATATCTTTTTTCACATATATAATATGAAGTCAATAACGGTATGTGATAAGAGGAGATTTTTGGCACTTTGGATAGTGTCTTACAAAAATTTTACCTATTTTTTGCAGGAGCATGATAGTTTGTAAAGTGGTTTCTTTGGTAAACTCGGCTCAGATGAGACAAGACAACAGTAGAACATGATGCTTGTCTCTCAGCAACAAGAAAGGATATGAGGAATTATGAAAAAAAACAAAGTAACAAAATTAATTGCAGCAATCGGAGCAACTGTATTGATGTTAGGAAGTCTGACCGGATGTGGTGCCACAGAAGAGGTGGCAACAGAGACAACGAAAACAGCAGAAACGGCAACAGAAGCGACAATAGAAACAGCAACAGAAACAGCGGATGAAACAAACGCAGACTTAAGCGGTACGATTGCGATGGCGGGTTCTACCTCAATGGAGAAGCTTGCGAATGCAGTAGCAGAGAGCTTTATGATGAAATACCCAGGGGTAACAGTAACGGCTGAGTTTACCGGTTCATCTGCGGGCGTAGAAGCAGTTCTTGCAGGAAGCGTAGACATCGGTAACTCTTCCAGAAACTTGAAGGAAGAAGAAATTGCAGGTGGCGCAGTAGAGAACATTGTAGCAATCGACGGTATTGCGGTTGTAACAGATGCGGCTAACCCGGTAAGTGATTTAACCAAAGAGCAGCTCATTGGTATTTACAAAGGTGAAATCAAAAACTGGAGTGAACTTGGTGGCGAAGATATGGCAATTGTAGTTGTGGGTCGTGAAGCAGGAAGCGGTACTCGTGGCGCGTTTGAGGAATTACTTGAGGTTGAGGATGCTTGTGTTTATGCAAATGAACTGGATTCCACAGGTGCTGTTATGGCAAAAGTTGCATCAACACCGGGTGCAATCGGTTACGTATCTTTAGATGTTTTAGATGATTCTGTTCTTGCATTAAAATTGGATGGTGTAGATCCAACAGCGGAAAACATCAAAGCCGGCAATTATTTCTTGAGCAGACCATTCGTTATGGCGACAAATGGCGAAATTGCGACACAAAGTGAAGTAGTACAGGCATTATTTGCGTATTTAGAATCAGAGGAAGGTAAAGAGTTAATTTCTTCCGTAGGCTTAATTGTAGCAGACTAATGCAGGGGGTTTTTATGACCAGAGGAAAACAAAGAATTTCAAGCATAGAATTCATTGCGCAGGCCGTATTTACGGTTTGCGCGTTTTTCGCAGTAATGGCGGTAGTGTCCATTACCGCGTATATGATTATAAACGGAACGCCGGCAATCTTTGAAGTAGGGTTGAAAGAAATATTATTTTCGACGGCATGGAAGCCTACAGCAGAAAGTCCTGGATTTGGTATTTTATATGTTATTTTGACTTCTATTGTAGGTACGGTTATGGCAATTCTTATCGGTGTACCGATAGGACTTCTTACCGCGGTATTTTTGGCAGAGGTGGCACCGAAGAAATTGGTGGCAGTTGTGCAGCCGGCAGTAGAGCTTCTTGCCGGAATTCCTTCTGTTATTTATGGACTTTTGGGATTGATGATATTAAATCCGCTTATGTACAAATGGGAACAGATTTTGTTTAAGGGGTCGGAAACACATCAATTTACCGGTGGTGCAAACTTAATTTCTGCGGTTTTGGTACTTGCCATTATGATTTTGCCTACGGTTATCAATATTAGTGAATCGGCAATGCGGACGGTTTCTCCACAATTGAAAGCGGCATCATTGGCACTTGGAGCATCTCATGTTCAGACGATTTTTAAGGTAATTATTCCGGCGGCGAAATCCGGTATTATTAGTGCGGTTGTATTGGGGGTCGGTCGTGCGATTGGAGAAGCAATGGCAATCAGTCTGGTTTCCGGAAGCTCGGTCAATGTTCCATTGCCATTTAACTCGGTTCGTTTCTTAACTACAGCAATTGTCAGTGAAATGGGATATGCCAGTGGTTTACATAGACAGGTATTGTTTACAATAGGCTTGGTACTTTTTATTTTTATTATGGCAATTAATATGACTTTGAGCAGTATTTTGAAGAAGGGAGAGCAGGCGGATGACTAGGAAGACAAAAGATGCTTTCGTATTAGGTGCTATTTATCTGGCAGCGCTCTTTTCGGTGGTGTTGTTACTTTGTATTATCGGTTATGTGTTTGTAAAGGGAATTTCAAATATCAATTGGACTTTTCTTACTACGGTAACAAGCGCGCTAAAAGGAACTACCGGTATCGCAGGAAATATCGTAAATACATTGTATATCGTTGTACTCACCCTTTTGATTGCAACGCCTATCGGAATCGGTTCCGCGATTTATCTGAATGAATATGCAAAACCGGGGAGAATGGTACGTTTGATTGAGTTTACGACAGAAACGTTGTCCGGTATTCCTTCTATTATATTTGGTTTGTTTGGTATGGTATTTTTCGGCAATACATTGGGATTTGGTTATTCTATTTTGACAGGTTCTTTGACGCTTACGTTGATGGTTTTGCCACTTATTACCAGAAATACGCAGGAAGCTTTGAAAACAGTGCCGGATAGTTATCGAAATGGTGCGGTTGGCATGGGAGCAACGAAGTGGTATATGATTCGAACAATTTTGCTACCTTCTGCCATGCCCGGAATTATAACCGGCATTATTCTGGCAATCGGGCGTATTGTAGGAGAATCGGCAGCGTTGCTTTTTACGGCGGGAAGCGGTTATTTTTTGCCGAAGGCGGGAAAAGGGCTTCTTACGAAAATCATGGAGTCCGGTGGTACGTTAACCATTCAGTTGTATTTGAGTATGTCCAAAGCAGAGTATGATGTGGCATTCGGTATTGCGGTGGTACTTTTGCTTATTGTATTGTGTATTAACTTTTTAACAAAGCATCTGGCAAAGAAACTGGATGTAAATGCCAGAAAATAAGTAAAGTACCAACAGGTAAGGTACGAAAAAGGAAAGGATTCAAACGATGGAAAATAGGAAAGTAGATAACAGTATGTTAGATAAAAGAAGCAAAATTAGTACGCGGAAGTTAAATTTATATTACGGAGAAAACCATGCATTGAAAGCTATTGATATGGATATTCGTGCCAATGCAGTTACCGCTTTTATCGGACCGAGTGGTTGTGGTAAATCTACCTTTTTAAAAACCTTGAACAGAATGAATGATTTGGTAGACAATGTGAAAATTACAGGACAGGTTTTCTTGGATTGTGAGGATATTTATGCATCGAAAATGGATACCACATTACTTCGAAAAAGAGTTGGTATGGTGTTTCAGCAACCGAATCCGTTTCCGATGAGCATTTACGATAATATTGCTTACGGACCGAGAATCCATGGTATTAACAACAAAGCAAAATTAGATGAAATTGTGGAAACAAGTCTTCGAGGTGCAGCTATTTTTGATGAAGTGAAAGATCGATTGAAAAAATCGGCGCTTGGACTCTCGGGTGGACAGCAGCAGAGACTTTGCATTGCCAGAGCATTGGCAGTAGAACCGGATGTTCTTTTGATGGATGAACCAACCTCTGCCTTAGATCCGATTTCAACATTAAAAGTAGAGGAATTGATGATTGAACTTAAGAAAAAATATACGGTAGTGGTAGTAACCCACAATATGCAGCAGGCAGCGCGTGTATCGGATGACACAGCATTTTTCTTGGTTGGAGAGGTAGTTGAATTTGATTCCACAGACAATATTTTCTCAAGACCGAAGGATAAGAGAACAGAAGACTATATTACCGGTAGATTTGGCTAAGGAATTGGAAAGGAAGGAAAACAATGTCACCAAGAACAGTATTTGAACAGGAATTGAAAGAATTAAGGGAAGAATTGAAAAAGATGTGCTTTCAGGTAGAGGCGGTCTATGATAAGTTGTTTCAAGCGTTGGAAAAACAAGATAAAGCTAGTCTTTTAGAACTTTTAGAGCAGGATAGTATTGTAAAGGATATGGAGAAAAAGGTAGAATATCGTTGTTTATCATTGATTACCAAACAGCATCCGATTGCTCGTGATTTGCGAATGGTATCAGCAAGCCTGAAGGTAGTGACAGATATTAAACGTGTAGGAGATCAGGTAACGGACATGGCAGAACTGATTTTGCGTATGCAGATGAAAGATTTGTCGCAGTTTTCGCAATATTTGCCGGAGATGATTACCGCCACAAAAGAAATGTTTGGAGATGCCGTAGACGTATTTTTGCGTAGAGATAAAGAAGCAGCAGAGACAGTAATTGCCGGGGATGATAGAATTGATGATTTGTTTAATTTGGTAAAAGAGGATTTGGTAGAATTACTTCGCACAGAAAAAGCCAATGCAGATGACTGCATTGATGTATTGATGCTTGCAAAACATTTGGAAAAAATCGGCGACCACGCAGTGAACGTTGCCGAATGGGAGATCTTCCAAGAAACCGGCAACATGCGCGACACACGTTTATTGTAAAACACATACGGAGACTTGCTCTTGTAGGTCAGGCTGCTGATCTTGACTTTTTACATAGATTTTACATACAATTTACAAACAAATGGTAGCCTAACGGATAAATTCATGATAATTTCAAATTATATAGACATATGACAATATATAGTTGGAGGATATTATGGATTTCTTTGGTGTACTTACGATGGTAGGCGGATTAGCATTATTCCTTTACGGAATGCAGGTACTTGGTGATGGATTATCAAAAGTATCAGGCGGACGTTTGGAGCAGATACTGGAAAAATTAACATCTAATAAGTTTAAAGCTGTTGCACTTGGTGCCATAGTAACAGCAGTCATTCAATCTTCTTCCGCAACTACAGTTATGGTAGTTGGTTTCGTTAATTCAGGAATTATGAAGTTGTCACAGGCAATTGGTATCATTATGGGTGCTAATATCGGTACGACAGCAACTTCCTGGATTCTTAGTTTGTCTGGTATTGAGAGCGGTAACTTTTTTGTGAAGTTATTAAAACCGTCTTCATTTTCACCGATTCTGGCACTGATTGGTGTTGCAATCATTCTTTTTTCCAAAAGAGAAAAGAAAAAAAACGTTGCAATGATTCTGGTAGGCTTTGCCATTTTAATGTTTGGTATGGATACCATGTCAAATGCGGTAAAACCACTTGCGGATGTACCGGAGTTTACAAATATTCTTTTGATGTTCTCTAATCCGTTACTTGGTTTGCTTGCCGGTCTTGTATTAACTGCGGTTATTCAGAGCTCTTCCGCTTCGGTTGGTATTCTTCAGGCACTTTGTGCTACCGGTGCAGTATCCTATAGTACGGCAATTCCGATTATCATGGGACAGAACATTGGTACATGTATTACAGCACTGTTATCTTCAGTTGGTACATCCAAGAATGCAAGAAGAGCAGCAATTGTTCATTTGTATTTTAATATTATTGGAACGGTAGCGTTTATGTTAGCGTTCTACGGAATAAATTATTTTGTTGATTTTGCGTTTATGGATCAGTCGGCAGAAGCGTACGGAATTGCAGTGGTGCATAGTGTATTTAATGTTTTTGCCACTTGTCTGTTACTTCCGTTTGCAAATAAATTGGAAAAATTGGCATATTTGACGATTAAAGAGGACGAATCTGAAAATGCGAGAATTCGTCGGGTTGATGAAGATATCAGAACGTTAGATAGCATATTTATTAATAATCCTGGTCTTGCTATGGAACAGTGTAGAAAAGTAACCTCGAACATGGCAGATACAGCGAAAGAGTCTTATATGCGTTCCATGGAGCTTTTAACAGGTTTTGATGAAGAAAAAGCAGAAGATGTGATTCAGATGGAAAAAGATATTGACCGGTATGAAGATGTAATCGGAACTTATTTGTTGAAGTTAAGTGGCAAGCAATTGGCTGAAAAGGACAGCCAGACGTCAATGCTTTTCTTACAGTGTATCGGTGATTTTGAAAGAATATCTGATCACGCAGTGAGCATTGTGAAATCCTTTGAAGAAATGAAGGAAAAAGAGCAGAAGTTTTCTAATAAAGCGCAGGAAGAACTAGGTATTTTTACACAGGCTGTTGCCGATATGTTGAGCAGTACCTTAGAGGTATTTGATAAAGAAGATGCAGCACTTGCTTATGAGGTAGAATCTCTTAATGCTGTGATTACAGAATTAAGCGCAGAAGTTAGGAAACGTCATATCAAGAGATTGCGTAAAGGGAAATGTACCATTGAACTAGGATTTCTCTTATCAGATATTGTAACAAGCTGTGAACGAATCGCGGCACATTGTTCTCATATTGTAGTGAGTGTAATGCAGGTTAGAGAAGAATCGATGGAAATGCATGGTTATATGGAAGATTTGCGTGAGAATGAAACAGCAGAATTCAAGCAGTTACAGAAAAGCTTCAAGGAAAAATATGCATTGCCGTAGAAAGAGTATGTTATAATAAAATTTGGAGTGATAGTATTGAGTAAAATTTATATCGTAGAAGATGACAGAAATATAAGTGAAATTGAAAGTTTTTCTTTAAAAAACAGTGGATATGAAGTTTCTATTTATGAAAATGCACATGATTTTTATCAAGCATTGGATGATTCTGTGCCGAATCTGGTTTTACTGGATATTATGTTGCCGGACGAGGGCGGACTTGCAATTGTTGAGAAACTTAGAAAAAATCCGGTGACAAAGAAAATACCGATTATTCTTGTGACAGCTAAGACGACGGAAATGGATAAGGTAAAAGGTCTGGATGCAGGTGCAGACGATTATCTGACGAAACCGTTTGGCGTTATGGAACTGATTTCCCGTGTCAAAGCGTTGCTTCGCAGAAGTGGAGAAATCAACGAAGATAAATGTCTTACGATTGGCAAGATTTTTCTGGATAGTGAAAGACATGCCGTATATGTAGACAGTAAACTGTGTGAATTGACAAATAAGGAGTATAAGCTTCTGAAAATGTTGATGTTAAATGCAGGAATCGTAACAAGCAGGGATGCGATTCTGAATCGTGTCTGGGGTGTGGATTTTCAAGGGGAGTCCAGAACATTGGATATGCACATTAAAACGTTGCGCCAGAAGCTAGGAGAGGCAGGCGGAATGATTAAGACAGTCCGAAACGTGGGCTATATTTTGGACAGTGTGATTGAATAAGAGGACAACGAAGTGAAGAAAAAAATTAACAGGCAATTATTGTTTACTTCTTCCATGACGGTATTTATTACATTTGTAATAGTGGTCTCGGTTTTTTATCAGATATTTCAAGGACAGGTGATTGAAGATTTAAGAACCTATGCACATGTGCTGGCTGATTTTGAAAACATTCAGAACAGTGAACAAATCGAATATGATTTTTCAGTAGACAATGTAAGAATTACGATTATTACATCGGAAGGCGTTGTTGTATATGACAGCAATGCAGATATCGGAAAAATGGATAATCACAGCGAAAGACCGGAAGTGAAGGAAGCACTTGCACATGGTGAGGGGCAATCTATCAGACAATCTTCAACGATGAATATGAGTACATATTACTATACGGTTTTGTTAAAAGACGGTAATGTACTTCGTGTTGCGAGAGAGTCACACAGTATTTGGAGTATTATATACAGGGCACTTCCTGTTATTGTATTAACCTTGGTCGCATTGGGAGTGGTATGTGTTGTATTATCACATTTTATCACGAAGAGTCTGGTTGCACCGATTGAAAAGATGGCAGCGGATATGGATCATATTACAGATGTAAATGTATATGAAGAATTGGTGCCATTCGCGGAAACAATCCAACAGCAGCATGACGCAATTCTTAAAAATACAAATATGCGGCAGGAGTTCACAGCGAATGTGTCACATGAGTTGAAAACACCGCTTGCAGCTATTTCAGGTTATTCGGAACTGATTGAGAATGGAATGGCATCGGGAGATGATGTAGTGCGATTCGCTGCGGGGATTCATCAAAGTGCCAATCGTTTGCTTGTTTTGATTAATGATATTATTCGATTATCCGAACTGGATGTTATGGAGCAGGAGATTCCTTTCGAAACGATTAGTTTATATGATATTGTCAGAGACAGTGTAGATATGCTTCAAGTACGAGCGGAAAACCGAAATGTTATTTTGACAATGGAAGGAAGTCCGTGCAATATTTTAGGTGACAGACAGATGATTGAGGAACTGATTTATAATCTGTGCGACAATGCAATCTGTTATAATAATGTGGGCGGAAGCGTTCATGTGATGGTAGAAACCAGAAATGGGCATCCGATTCTGGAGGTAAAAGATACCGGAATCGGAATTCCGAAGAAGCATCAGGAAAGAATTTTTGAGCGTTTCTATCGTGTCGATAAAAGTAGGTCGAAATCAACCGGCGGAACAGGTCTTGGTCTTGCAATTGTCAAACATATTGTGGCAGTGCATGAGGCTGAAATGAAGTTAGAAAGTGAAGTAGGTAAAGGAACAGATATTTTAATTACATTTCAGAGAAATGTAGAAACCTTGGTATAAGAAATCTTATGCTGAGGTTTTTTAATTTGGGGGTAACAGTATACAGGAAGAGTCTTATGAGGTATAGTAGAGATATCGTAACAAAAGTTCTTAAATGAGAGTGTTGCTGTAGAGAAGATGCATAAAAATGTATGGAGGAGAAAGGGAATGAATACGACAATTGCAAATATAAAAGAAAATATTTCCAAAGTTATTATCGGAAAAGAAGAAACAGTAGATTTACTGCTGACAGCACTTATTTCCGGCGGTCATGTACTCCTTGAGGATGTACCGGGAATGGGCAAAACCGTACTTGCCAAAACACTTGCAAAATCAATGAACATGAAATTCGGCAGAATCCAGTTTACACCGGATTTGTTACCAAGTGATGTAACAGGATTATCTTATTATAATCAGGAAAAAGGAATGTTTACCTTTAGAGAAGGACCGGTTTTCACGAACATATTATTGGCAGATGAAATTAACAGAGCGACACCGAGAACGCAGTCCAGTTTGTTGGAATGTATGGGCGAAGGTCAGGTAACGGTTGATGGTGATACCAGAGATTTGGAGCGTCCATTTTTTGTGATTGCGACACAGAATCCGGTGGAAACGCTTGGTTGTTTTCCATTACCGGAAGCGCAGATGGATCGTTTCATGATGAAAATCAGTATGGGAACCATGCGCAAGAATGAGGAACGGGAAATGATTGACCGCTATATCTGTGATGAGCCATTACAGACTATTTCACCGGTATGTGGTGTGGAAGAAGTCGGTAAGCTGCAGGAAGAATGCCGTAACATTTTCGTACATAATGATTTGCGTAATTACATTGTAGATTTAATACAGGCAAGCCGTGTTGGTGGTATAGAGGGAGTAGCGGGAATGGCAATGGCAGAAGGAGTCAGTCCACGAGGAACCTTATCACTGCTTCGTGCATCACAAGGATATGCGCTGATTCAGGGAAGAGATTATGTTGTTCCGGAGGATATCAAAGCAGTTGCGGTTCCGGTTCTGGCGCATCGATTGATCTCTGAAAGTGATGATTACAGACAGAAGGTAAAAAGAATACAGGGCTTATTGCAGTCTGTTGCAGTACCTACGGAGGATTGGAAGAGAGCATGATTATTATTTTGTTAATCAGCATAGTTGTGTGTATGGCTGCTTGGCAGATTGGATATTTTCTTTTATGGAAAAAAGAGTTTTTTGTAACACTTTCTTTTGGACAGCCGTATGTTTATGCGGGAGAAGATGCAGAGTTGATAGAAGTGGTGGAAAATCATAAAAAGCTTCCGGTTTCGCCGGTGGAAATAGGCTTTCGGATGCGAAAGGGAATTTTATTTAAAGATATGGAGAATGCTTCGGTAAGTGATTTTGTCTATAAAAGAGATATTTTTTCTTTGCTTGGCAATCAGAGAATTATACGTAAATTAAATGTGCAATGCCAAAAGAGAGGTCGCTATGAGATAAAAGAGGTCTCAATCTCGACGTTTTCTCTATTACATGAGAGAAAATACAGTATGGAACAGCAGACAGATACCCGGTTGTATGTTTATGCAAAGCGTACCGATGTAACAGCAATTCTTCGAGCAGTGGAGAATCTGTTGGGCGAGAGGGAGAGCAAACGAAAATATTTAGAAGATCCGTTTCTGTTTGCCGCTATTCGAAATTATACGATTCAGGATCCTATGAAAAACATTAACTGGAAAGCAAGTGCGAAAACAGGCGAGTTAATGGTAAATACTTATGCGTCCTTGGAGAATGAGAAAATGATGTTATATCTGGATGTGGAAGATAGAGGAATTCTGAAAAAAGAACATCTGATAGAAGACAGTATTTCTGTTGCAGCATCTTTATTTCAAAAATTATTAGCAAAAGGAATAGAAGTCGGTATTTGTATGAATTTGAAGGCTGGAAATAGAGAGAATGAGAATCGTGAATCAAAGAAGCAAGAACAAACGAGCTTTTTTGCTTTTCAACCATCACGTAAGAGGGAGACAAGAATACTGTTAGAACAGAAATTAGCAGAAGAATGGGAAGAAAAAGAGGTACTTCCGTTCGAGAAGCTAATGGAATGTTCGTTTGGAGATGCCATTCCCGTGATTATTTCCAAGAATTTTTCTGAAAAGAAAAAGCAACAGATAGAAGAATTTATTGGTTCAGGGACAAAAGGTATCTGGGTTATTCCTTATGAAAAAGGAGAGATGCCACAGATAGCTTCCGACCGTTTTACAGTGGTAAAAAGGGAGGTAGATGAAGTGTGAGAAAACAGATAAAAAACGTTTGTGAGTGTCTGCATATTCTGCTTATTTTCAGTATCATTCTTCCTGCTATTTATATGTTAGGAATGGAGCGCGAACGTGATATTATATTTCGGCTGTATGGATTAGGCTATTTTTTACTGCCTTTTATCCTTATGATAAAAAGAGCAGCAAAAAGCTGTCAGAAGTTGGTTTGCTATTTTGCAGGCTGTATCCTTATTTTATGTGGTGCAGTGTTATTTGCATGGGGGATTGGAAATGTTTTTTTGCCACAATCAACCCGTTTTGGTTATATGCTTTTTATGGCACTTGGAATGTTAACGATTACGTTGGAAACGTATTCTGTCAGAATGCATCAGATAAGACGGCAGAAAGCCAAAGAAGAAATGGATAGTACATGGAGGCAGAAGGATTATACCTTGGATAAACCACATCTTTATGTGTGTTTATGGTTTGTGCTTATTTATGTGGTGGCACTTAACTTTGCATGCCCGGAAGTTTGTAATCTTGCGGTAATAAATTTAATGCTTTATTTATTGATGGTGGTTTCTTATCAATTCCTTGAGAAAACAGAGGAGTATTTAAGTATTAATGATGAAGTTTGCAAGGTGCAGAATATACCGTATAAACGTATTTTCGGCATTGGCAAATACTTTGTGTTAAGTTTTTTGTTATTGATTTTGTTGGCATGGATTCCGACGATTTTGACCGTACCGTATCGAGAATATAGAGATATCAGGAAATGGGTATGGGAATGGGAAGTCAGTTATGAGGAAGTGCTTCAAGTAGAGGAGACGCATGGCTATGGTGAAGATCCGATGGTGGCTATGATGGCTTCTATGGGAGAAATCAAAGAGTTACCTTTTTGGGTTGATTGGATTTTTTATGCGCTTGTATTTGCCATTTTTGCAGCAATATTAGTTGGTGCAATTATGTGGATACACAATGAAATGAGAGATTTTGCAAGAGGAATTGACGAAGCAGGCGATGTGGTGGAAACGCTTATTGTGGGTGACGAAGAAATTTTTTCTGTGCGAAAGCAGCGTTTTGGAGTAAAAACAGACGAAGAACGGATAAGACGGGAATATCGTCGTTTCATTCGGAAGCATCGAAAAGACCGTCCGGCTGCTTATGAAACACCGAAGGAAATGGAGAGTATAGCAGGAGTTGCGGAAACGTCTGAAGGGATAGCACTTCATGAAAAATATGAATATGTCAGATATGGAGAGAAAAGTAATGAAAATTATGTTGGTAGAAGATGATACGGTATTGGCTCAGGAAATTGCGCATTTCCTGGAACGATGGGGGTATCAGACAATATTGACAACAAAGTTTGATGGGGTATTAGATTTATTTATACAGATACAACCGCAGCTTGTTCTTATGGACGTAAATTTACCTTATTTTGATGGATTTTATTGGTGCAGGAAAATTCGGGAAATTTCCGAGATACCGATTATATATATCAGCAGTCGGGACAGTGATAGTGACAAGATTATGGCAATAGCGCAGGGCGGCGATGACTATGTGGAGAAACCGTTTCGATTAGAAGTTTTACAGGCGAAAATTGAAGCAATTTTGCGAAGAACATATCAGTATAAAGTGCGGGAAAAAGTTTATCTGAAAGAAGATATATATTTTGAGCCGGCAACAGCTTCTTTTCTGTTTCGGGGAAAAGAAATTGATTTGACGAAATCGGAACAACGTATTATGGCAAAATTAATAGAGTGCAGACCGGGGATTGTATCAAGAGAGGATTTGATGACGGTACTTTGGAATACGGATGAATTTGTTTCGGATGGAACACTAACCACCATGATTAGCAGACTGCGGAATAAAATAGTAGCAGAATGCAAGGAAGAGATTATCAAAACCAAGAAAGGGCAGGGGTACTATATCGAATGAGCTACTGGCATAGAAACTGGCAAAAAATTATATTAGTATTGTTTCCGTGTGCTGCTTATAATTTATATTTTCTTTTCTTACTTCCGCAGGTGAATAAGCAGTATTTGTTCTATCTGGATTTTCTTATGGCAATCTGTATTGCTATTTACATAGGGTATGATTGGAAGCGGGATAAGCATAGGCAGGATATGCTTGCCCTTTACGAACAGGACAAAAGAGCACTCGAAGAGGAGCTACAGAAGGAATATGAAGAAAATTGTGAATTACAGGATTATATAGCCAGGTGGTGTCATGAAGTGAAAATTCCACTTTCTGCCAGTCTTTTGATGACGGAGAAAATGGAAGATGCTTTTTTGCGAAGTAATTTGCAGGAACAGTTAGAAAGAATCCGTTTGCAGCTAAATGGAGCATTGCTTGGCTGCAAGGTGCAAAGCAAGCTTTTTGATTTACAGATTCATCCTACGAATCTACTGGAGTGCGTGAAAACATCCATTCATAATAATCAGTTCTTTTTAATTCGGAACAATTTCATAATAGAAATGAAATCGGAAAGTATGAAAAATATTCAAGTATATAGTGATAAAGCATGGCTTGTCTATATATTAGACCAGATGATTCAGAATGCCGTGAAATATCAGAAAAATAAGGAAGCTCCTGTTTTGAAAATTGGAGCTGATACAGTAGATAAGAAAGTTTGCCTATGGATAGAGGACAATGGCGAAGGTATCAAAGAGAGTGATATTCGTCGTATTTTTGATAAAGGATTTACAGGAAGTAATTATCACAATGGAAAATATAAATCTACGGGAATGGGATTATATATGGTTTCTTTGATTGGCAACAGATTAGGTCATGCGATTGAGGTGGAAAGCGAATATGGAAGCTATACCCGTTTCACGATTCTTTTTTCTGACAAAAATGTAAGATAATCAATTGTTTTGTAAGATAGATGTAAGGATTTTTTTCTGCGATTTTTTTATCATAGAATCAGAAAGAGTACCTGCCATGCAGGTAGAAAGAGAGGACAATAGTTCATTATGAATGAGAAAAAAATTGTGGAGATTAGAAATCTGATAAAAGATTATGGAGTAAGAGGATTTCAGACAAGAGTATTAAAAGGGATTGATTTGACAATTTGCGTCAATGACTTTATAGCGATTATGGGACCAAGTGGTTCCGGTAAGACGACTCTATTAAATATTTTGTCATCCATTGATAAACCTACGCAGGGAAATGTTTTCATGGATGGAATGGACTTATCCAAAATCTCGAATAGAGAGATGTCCAGACTTAGAAAGGATAAAATTGGATTTATTTTCCAAGATTACAATTTGTTGGATACGTTAACCTTGCAGGATAATATCGGACTGCCACTTTCCTTAAGCGGAGTAGCAAGTAAGAAGTGTATTGAAAAGACGGAAGAATTAGCGGAAGTTTTCGGACTCAAAGAACATTTGAAGAAATATCCGTATCAGTTATCCGGTGGACAGAAGCAGAGAGGTGCTGTGTGTCGGGCACTGATTACAGAACCGAAGATTATTTTTGCAGATGAACCAACAGGAGCACTGGATTCTAAAGCAGGTAAAGACTTGTTGGAATGCCTGACGATGATTAATGAGAAAAAGAATACAGCGATTTTGATGGTAACCCATGATGCTTTCTGCGCCTCTTATGCGAAAGATGTATATATTCTGAATGACGGAGTGATGAAATGCAGACTAAGCAAAGGAAACAGCCGAAAAGAGTTTTACGATAGCATTATAGATATGCAGGTTTCCATGGGAGGTGATTTTGTATGAATACCATGAAGCTTGTTACACAGAATTTTAAACGAAGCATGCAGAATTACTTTTCATTGATTCTATCGCTGGCATTTACCATACTGATATTTTACAATTTTCTAAATGTGATATTTACAGATACTTTTTTGATACTGGGACAACAGAACAAAAGCTATATTGACAGCATTATAGCAGTGATATCCATTGTACTTGTTTGTTTTATGTTTTGTTATATCTGGTATGCAACCAATGTTTTTTTAACGAAGCGGAAGAAGGAAATCGGCATCTATGTTTTTATGGGACTGACGAATCAGAAAATCGGAAAAATGTATATGTTGGAAACGATTTTAATAGGAATTACAGCTTATATTTTGGGGATTGGATTTGGTGTGATTACCACACAGTTGTTTCAGATGATTTTACTTGCTATTTCAGATATCAGTGTTGAAATTGCATTTCGTTTTTCTTTGGAACCGATTGTTATTACAGCTGCTATTTATTTTATAGTTTATTTTATATTTGTGTTAAAAGGTTATGTTAATATTGTCAGAAGCAGTGTACTCGATATGATATCTGCAAACAGACAGAACGAGTATGTGAAAACAAAAACATGGATACTGGTTATCAAAACAATTTTCGGAATAGCCATTCTTATCACCGGATATCAGTTAGCAATCAAAGAAGGCAAAATAGGGGTGATGATGAATATGGCTGTGGTGATGAATATTGTAGTGGCAACCGTACTTGTCATTATTGGTATTTATCTGATGTTTGGAGGATGCCTTCCTTTTGTTTTTCAAAAGCTAGCAGATAATAAAAGATTTTTGTATTGCAAAGAGAGAAATTTGTGGATAAATAGTGTGATTTTTCGCACGAAGAAAAATTACAGAACGTATGCAATGGTATGTGTGTTGATGCTGTGTGCTGTAACCGCTTTGGCTACAAGTTTTGCGATGAAGGAAAGATATCATAAAATTATTCATTTTCGGAATACCTACACCTATCAGGTACTTAGTACGAGAGCAGATATGCAGGGACAACTGGAAGGATTAATTGAGCAGGATAATGATATTGTTTATCAGACTGCCTTACCGATTTTGGTGGTAGATGCCTCCCTGTTTGCAACAGATTTTACACAGAGAGATTATGCCATTGTGAAATATTCTGATATGAAGACACTGGCGAAAGAAATCGGAGAAGAGTTCGTATATGAAGAGTTAAAAGAGGATGAGATTATAAAAATTTCTCATATTATTTTACTTTCTTTGATTGTGGATCGTTCAGAAATCAAAGTGATGATTAATGGAAAGGAATATCGTCAGATAGAAGATACGAATACTGCGTATCTTGGATATTTGCAGGAGCAGAGAAGCTTTTACATGGTGAACGATGAGGAATACGAAAAACTGATGTCGTTAGGACAACAACTTTATATGTACAATTTCTATATTGATGATATTTACAATTTTGAGGCATCCAGAGATGAATTACAGGGTGTTGTAAATAATAGTGGTGAGGATTATATGGGATTGGTTGTAATTAATCCGCATAATAGTGATATCGAGTGGATTAAAGTGATGTACTCTATTTGTATTTTCATGTTCCTTGTCTTTGTGATGGCAAGTGTGTGTATTTTGTTTATGAAGCTGTACAATGATGCCTTTGAGGAAAAAGAAAGATACAAGGTGTTGAAGAAACTGGGGTTTGATTCTGCGGTACTCGGAAAAGCAATCCGTAAAGAACTTAGAGTTGCCTATGTTTGTCCGTTTCTTCTAATGGCAGTTTCCTCTTATTTTTCGGTACATTCATTGGAAAAGATGATGAATACCGATTTGGGATGGATTAATTTTGTGAGTGTAGCTATTATTTTTGTTTTCTTTCTGGTGTTTTATGAGATATCGGTTGTTGCGTACCGGAGGAATGCAGGGGTAAAAGAGTAAAAATTATACAATAGGAACCCAATATTCAATTAAACTTTTAACGTTTTCGGCGGTCTCCTCCCCATACCGCGCAAAATCATATTTTGCAGCAGGAAGTTTTTTATGTCCATTCCCTTCGGGGGCTCACTGAACTGAGAAACTTCTGATGCTGCATAATAATCAAAGGCAGGTTGACGGTCTGCGGTTATATCCCAGGTTGAATAATCGTTAAGACCAATAAGAAAATCAGTGTTTATCCGATGTGATATTGTACTTTTTTTTGCATGAAGTTTCCGCCAGCATTGACCAATTACAAAAAAACCAAAACGAGTATTCTTTTTATATCCTACTAAAAGGATTTCATCATGCTCTATTGTTTGAATGTTCAAAATCATGTCTCCTCTAAGTTCTTTATTTACATCAACAGAATAATTAAGTTGTAAAGGATAGAAGTCACCATTTTTCCTAAAAGTCTGAGGAGTGCATTTGAACAATGCCTTAAATCCAACAGTAAAGGATTGTTGGGTTTCGTATCCGGCAAAAAGAGCGATATCCATGATAGATTTGTTGGTAAAAACCAGTAACCGGGCAGCCTCGGTTAATCTGCGTCGTTGAATATATGTGTGTATTGAAAAACCAACAATACTTGAAAATATATGCCCCAAGTGATATTTAGAATATCCGGCTACTTTGCAAAGACTATCTAAATCTAACCGCTCTTCTAAATGAGTATCTATATATTCAACAATTTCTTGAATAGTTTCTAAATTCGTTTTCATAATTTCGCTCCCTTCAATCTCATGGTAACAGATTTATACACCAGTGTTTTAACATTTCGTGCTGAATAGTTAAGAGGGTATGGAAACAGTGGAAATTTTTTCAATTTTTGGATGTAAAAAAGAAAAGGGACAGTTAGATAATTAAAATAATAAGACGGATACCGTTTATAGCATATGGTATCCGTCTTTGTTTAATTTTTTTAGGTTTG
>JAFSHK010000049.1 GCA_017440375.1 Lachnospiraceae bacterium | reverse complement strand
TCCAAAGCCTGAATATCACCACGATGATGAACACCGGCTTTATACCAATTGCTCAAAATACTGTCGGCATATTCAAAACGATGCTTGTCGGTTGCCAGAACAGTGCGCTCGCAGGCAGCGGCAATCACATCAAATTCAAAGGCAAATTCTTTTGTCCAACGAGTAATATAAGTAACCTCTGTTTGTGTTGGTGTAGTGGATTTGCCAAGTGCTTTCATTATATCATAAACGGTTTTGTCATATTTATGTACATATTTTGTTGCTTGTTTGGGTGTTGTAATGCCTTCTTGTGCCCAGTTAATAGCAACTTTTTCCATATAACGTAAATCCTTTTTGCCACGGTCAATGCAGTACTGAATCAGATAATCGATTAAATCCTCTGAGAAACCGAGCTTGTCCGAAATAAAGAAAATCGATTTCATTTCAGAAGGACTCAAGGTTTTCTTTAAATATTGTTCTGCAATGAACAATAGTCTGGAGGTTGCTTCATCCGATTTGAATGCCTTCAGTTCGTCCAAAGTATAAGCAGGCTTCGCATAAGGGTCTGCCACTGTGTCTACTTGTCCGGAGACGGTTTCTTTTTCCGGAACAGTTTCTATTGTAGGAACGGCTTCCTTTATGACAGGTGTTCCCTTCTCGGGCATCGGTAACTTGAATGAAATCGGTGCCACGTAGGATGCAGAAGGAGTTTCTGCCGCTGGTGCTGCATTCAAGTCGCGTAAGTGAATACCGACAAGATTTTTGGCATCATCATAATCCAATGTTAATAATTGGTTTTTCTCCCAATATTTTAATGCGCGCAGAACATCTTTTTCTGTATAATTAAACATATCAGCGATTTCTGACACACTGGTAGAGAGTCTGGCACTCATCACACGAATCAGATAAAGATAGATTTTGAGCTGCGCGTCATTTGCAGACTTCATATATTCATCGATAAAACGGTTAGAGATAACCGTCGCATCTGTATAATTATCTTGATAGATTGTTAACTGACTCATTTGCATACCATACCCTTATATATATTTACCAAAGTAAGCAGAATTATAGCATAGCAAATTTTAAAAAGATATAGTCAATTTGCCAGAAAGAAAAAACAAACACCTGTTCATAACTTTGTGGATAATGTGGATAACCTTGGATGTATATTCCGAAGGGTGTCATTTGAAATGATTTTTGCAATCGTTTATGGCATTTTCATAAAGAAGAAAAATATCCACAGCAAAAAGAACCGGAAAAAAGTTCTTTTCGTGTGGATATTGTGGATAATTATTTTTGAAGTAAATTTTCACCGATTTTTACGACATCCCCGGCCCCCATAGTTATCAACAAATCATCCTTTGTGCAATTTTTCAAAATGAAATTTTCAATTTCTGCAAAAGAAGGAAAGTAGTAACATTCTTTTCCAAGCTTCAGGATTTCTTCCTGCAAAGTCTTTGAACTGATGCCGAGTGTATCTTTTTCTCTTGCAGCATAAATGTCAGCAAGAATGATTTTGTCAGCAAGTGACAAAGCTTTTGCAAAGTCAGACAAAAAGGCTTTGGTTCTTGTATAAGTATGGGGTTGGAACACGCACCAAGTCGTTTTGTGCGGATAATTTTTCACAGCTTGTAAAGTTGCAGTAATTTCTGTGGGATGATGTGCATAATCATCTATTATAGTGAAGCCGTTTACCTGACCTTTGTATTCAAATCGTCTGTCGGTTCCCTTGAAATCAGACAACGCTTTTATAATAACGCTTTCGTCGATGCCAAGTAGTTTGGCGGCAGCGATTGCGGCGATTGCGTTATAAACATTGTGGATGCCCGGAACATGTAAGGTGTAGGTGCCTTCCTTTTGACCATCTTTCGACATCAAAGTAAAGGATGGATGTCCGGCGGTATCGTAAGTGATATCGACCGGATAATAGTCAGAAGAATCGGACGAACCATAGGTGATGATGTGACAAGCCAAATCCGCGGTAACTTTTTCGGCATATGGGATATCACCGTTTATAATTAAAGTTCCGTCGACAGGCAGCAGTTTTGCAAACTGATGGAAGGAATCGCGGATTTCATTAATATCTTTAAAAAAGTCCAGATGATCTTCTTCTATATTAAGGATAATACTGATTTTCGGGAAAAAGCTCAAAAAGCTGTTGGTATATTCACACGCTTCCGTTACAAAGTAATCCGACTTACCGACACGGATATTCCCGTTTATTGGTTGAAAAATACCACCAATGGACAAGGTGGGATCCGTCTTTCCTTCCAGAAGAATCTGGGAAAGCATGGAAGTTGTAGTGGTTTTACCATGAGTGCCGCTGACTGCAATGGGAAGTTTATAATTTTTCATCATTTGTACAAGCAGTTGAGCGCGTGATAAGAAAGGAACATGCAATTCCTTGCCGGCAATCATTTCCGGATTATCTTCTTTAATGGCACTGGTATATACAATTAAATCGGGAACGATGGAAAGGTTCTCTTTCTGGTGTCCGTAATAAATGGAAACACCTTTGTCACATAAAGTTTTTGTAAGCGGAGATTCCTGTCTGTCAGAACCGGATACTTTAAAACCTTCTGAAAGAAGTATTTCTGCCAGCCCGCTCATGCTGATACCACCGATTCCGATAAAGTAGACATGAATCGGATTTTCAAAATCAATTTGATACATAATCTATGACTTCCTATCTTTTTATTATTATAAGTATTATACGCATTTGTAACAAAAAAACCAACCTAATTTTACACAAAAAGGAAAGGAGATGGTAAAAATTGCTTTTTTATTAAAAATTTACAAAAAGACAAATCTATGTAAAATACAAAAAAAATAAAGTTGTGTAAAATATTGAAAAAACAACAAAAAATTCCAAAAATATTGTTATTTATGAATAAGATTACGATTATAAAAAGAGAATTATTTTGTAAATAATATTCACTTTCTGCTTGGGGTGTGATATACTTATAAAACAAAATAAGTTTTTATACTTTTTATATAATATTTATCAGAAACAAGAGGTGAGGATATGGTTAAGAAAGAAATGATTGCCATGCTGTTGGCAGGTGGTCAGGGAAGCAGATTAGGTGTTTTGACATCTAAAGTGGCTAAGCCGGCAGTATCATTTGGCAGTAAGTACAGAATTATTGATTTTCCGCTGAGTAATTGCATCAATTCCGGTGTTGATACAGTTGGTGTTTTGACACAGTATCAGCCACTTCGGCTGAATACGCATATCGGAATCGGTATTCCGTGGGATTTAGATAGAAATATTGGTGGTGTTACTGTACTTCCGCCATACGAGAAGAGTACTAATAGTGAATGGTATACGGGTACGGCGAATGCGATTTATCAGAATATTGGATACATGGAGAGCTTTAATCCGGAATATGTATTGATTCTCTCCGGTGACCACATTTATAAAATGGATTATGAAGTGATGCTGGACTTCCATAAGCAGAATGGTGCAGAAGTAACCATAGCAGTTATGCCGGTACCAATGGAAGAAGCGAAGCGTTTTGGTATTATGATTACAGATGAAAACCGTAAGATTACCGATTTCGAAGAGAAACCGGAGAATCCGAGAAGTAATCTGGCTTCTATGGGTATTTACATTTTCAACTGGAAGACATTAAAGGCGGCGTTGCTTGCAAATGCAGAACAGCCTGGACTTGACTTCGGTAAACATATCATTCCTTACTGTCATAAAAACGGATCACCTCTTTATGCATACGAGTTTAACGGTTATTGGAAAGATGTAGGAACATTGAATTCATACTGGGAAGCTAATATGGAGTTGATTGACATTGTTCCTGAATTTAATTTATATGAAGAATACTGGAAGATTTATACCAGATGTGAAATTCTTCCGCCACAGTATCTTGCACCGGATAGTGTTGTAGAGAGAAGTATTGTTGGTGAAGGCGCAGAAATACATGGTAAAATCTATAATTCTGTTATTGGATGTGGCGTAGTTATTGGCGAAGGTACAGTTGTCAGAGATTCTATTATCATGAATTCTACGGTAATCGGTAAGGACTGTGAATTAAATAAAGCTATTGTTGCAGAACATGTAGAAATCGAAGATGATGTAAAACTGGGCGTTGGTGAAGAGGTTCAGAATGAAACAGACCCACATATTTACAATCATGGTATTGTGACAGTAGGTGAGAAGAGTGTCATTCCGAAAGGAATTTCTATTGGAAAGAATTCAGTTGTATTTGGTGTAACCTCAGCAGCGGATTATGAAGATGGCAGTCTTCCAAGTGGTAGAACATTGATTAAGGCAGGTGAAGAACAGTGAGAGCAATAGGAATTATTTTAGCTGGTGGTAATAACCACAGAATTAAAGAATTGACCCAAAAACGTGCTGTTTGCGCTATGCCGATTGCAGGAAGCTACCGAAGTATTGACTTTGCACTTAGTAATATGTCGAATTCCCATATCAATAAGGTTGCAGTATTTACACAGTATAATGCAGGCAGCTTGAATGAACATCTGAGTTCTTCTAAATGGTGGGATTTCGGACGTAAACAGGGGGGCTTATATGTTTTCACTCCTGCAGTAACAGCAGAAAGCAATGCTTGGTATCGTGGTACAGCAGATGCGATTGCGCAGAATCTTTCTTTCTTGAAAAACAGTCATGAACCGTATGTAGTAATTTCATCAGGTGATTGTGTTTATAAAATGGATTATAATAAGATTCTGGAATATCATATTGAGAAAAAAGCGGATATTACGGTCGTTTGCAAAGATATGGCACCAGATATTAATGTAGAACGTTTTGGTACTATTAAAATGAATGAGGAATGCCGTATTGAAGAATTTGAAGAAAAACCGGTCGTTGCAAGATCAAATACGATTTCTTGCGGTGTTTATGTAGTCAGAAGACGTCAATTGATTGAAATGATTGAGAAGTGCGCAGCAGAAGATCGTTATGACTTTGTAAAAGATATTTTAATTCGTTTTAAAGACATGAAGAGAATCTACGGTTATAAAATCAAAGAATATTGGAGTAATGTTGCGACAGTAGATGATTATTTCAGAACCAATATGGATTTCCTTCAACCGAATATCAGAAACTATTTCTTCAAACAGTATCCGGACATCTATTCTAAAGTAGATGATAATCCACCGGCAAAATACAACTTAGGAGCAAGCATCAAGAACAGCTTAATTTCCAGTGGATGTATTGTAAATGGTACGGTAGAAGATTCCGTTATTTTTAAGAAAACTTATATAGGTAATAATTGTTACATTAAAAATTCCATTATCTTGAATGATGTTTACATTGGAGATAACACTCATATAGAGAACTGTATTGTAGAAAGTAGAGGCACAATCCGTGCTAATTCTTATCACAAAGGAGAAAATGGTATAGAGATTGTTGTAGAACATAATGACAGATACGTAATTTAGTGTTATTATAGTAAGAGCCATTGTTATCTAATGTAGGTTTATTCGATTCAAAAGATAAGGATGTTTATTACAAGCTACGTGGCTTAATGGGTATGACTTGTGTGGAAAAGCTTGTGAAAGCCGACAGTGACCTGTTCGGTATCATATGATAAGGAGGCTGAGCTTCATGAGAATTACTGATGTCCGCGTACGTAAAATGACTCAAGACAGCAAGATGAAAGCAATCGTCTCGATTACCATTGACGATGAATTTGTAGTGCATGACATTAAAGTAATTGAAGGCGAAAAAGGGCTTTTTATTGCTATGCCAAGCAAAAAAGCGACTGATGGCGAATATCGAGATATAGCACATCCGATAAATTCTGCTACCAGAGAAAGCATTCAGAAAATTATTCTGGAAAGCTATGAAAAAGCACTTTTAGAACCGGATGACGTATAGGAGTAATTTAATAAGTGTAGGAGAAGGATGCTGAGGCATCCTTTTCTTACGTAATTAGGAAAGAACTAAGGTATGCTAAATATTGTGTAAGAAGCACATGGAGGAGATATGTATATTATCGTAGGATTGGGAAATCCGGGTAAGGATTATGAAAATACAAGACATAACGTAGGCTTCATGGCAATTGATGAAGCGGCTAAGAAGCATAATATCAGTGTGAGTGAGAAAAAGCATAAAGCAATTATCGGCAAAGGATTTATTGCAGGACAAAAAGTAATTTTGGTAAAACCGCAAACTTTTATGAATCTGAGTGGTGAAAGTGTGCGTGATATCATAGATTATTATAAAATAGATGAAACAGCAGAATTGATAGTGATTTCGGATGATATCAGTCTGGATGTGGGACAGTTACGTGTGCGCAAAAAAGGAAGTGCGGGTGGACATAACGGACTGAAGAATATTATACTTCATCTTGGACATGATGAATTTCGAAGAATTCGCATGGGAGTAGGCGAGAAGCCTTCCGGCTATGACTTAGCGGATTATGTTCTGGGACATTTTCAACAAGATGAAAAGGAGCAGATAGCAGAAAGTGTGAAAAAGGCAGTAGAGGCTTTAGAAGTGATTATGACAGATGGCCCGGATGCAGCAATGAATCAATTTAATAAAAAAGGATAGGTAAGAGAAGTGAGAGCATTACTGGCGCCCTTACAAGAACTGGGAGAATTTGGTGAAATAAGAAAAATGCTTGAGAAGGAGAAAACAGTCGTTGCGTTAAGCGGCTGTGTGGATTCTGAGAAGCTACACATGATTTATGGACTCAGCGATGGTTTTCGATATAAAATCATCGTTACTTTTAGTGATATAAAGGCGAAAGAACTTTATGAAGATTATAAATTTTATGACAGAAATACGGTTATTTATCCTGCAAAAGATTTAATCTTTTTTCAAGCGGATATTCATGGAAATCAGCTTATAAAGCAGCGAATAAACTGCTTGCGTAAAATTATGGAGGGAAAACCGGTAACTATTATTACAACGTTTGATTCCCTGATGGCACCACAAATTCCGCTTTCTACTTTGCAGGAAAGTGTTATTCGCATTAACAAACAGAGTACGATTGACGAAAGTAAACTGGCAAAACAGCTTGCAGAGCTCGGCTATGTAAAAAACTATCAGGTAGAGGCACCGGGGCAGTTCAGCATTCGCGGTGGTATTGTAGATGTTTTTGATTTGACGGAAGAAAACCCATACCGAATTGAACTTTGGGGAGAAGATGTAGAATCGATTCGTAGTTTTGATATGTTAAGTCAGCGCTCCATTGAAAAATTGGAGTCGATTGCAATTTATCCGGCAACGGAATTAGTTCTTAGTAAAGATGAACTTCATGCCGGAATCAAAGTCATTGAAAAAGAAGGAAAAGAATTTTCCGGAAAGCTTCGGAAAGAAATGAAAACGGAAGAGGCACATCGCGTAGAGCAGCAGATTAAAGAATTGCGGGAGCAGCTTTTGGAATTAGGCGTTTCTATCAATGCTGTAAATCTGGAAAGTTATATTCGCTATTTTTATCCGGAATTAACTACTTTTTTGGATTTCTTTCCGGCGGAGAAAAGTTGCATTTTCGTAGATGAACCGATTCGTGTGAAGGAGCATGCAAGCGCGGTTGAGTTGGAATTTCGAGAAAGTATGATGCACCGTGCCGAGAAAGGATATATTTTGCCGGGACAGATGGACGTTCTTTTCCGTAGTGAAGAAGTGGCAGCGAAGTTAGCAAATCGCAGAGTGGTTACGATTGCAATGATGGATGGGAAAAATCCATTGTTTAAAGCTGAACACAAATTTGATATTCAGGCTAGGAGTATGCCTTCATATAATAATAGTTTTGATGCACTAGTTAAGGATTTGGGAAGATATCGGAAAAATAATTATCGTGTGATTTTATTATCCGGTTCCAGAACAAGAGCAAAACGTCTGGCAGAAGATTTGCGTGAGCAGGGACTTACTTCTTTTTATAGTGATGATCCATTCAGAGAAGTGCAGCCGGGTGAGATTATGACTTATTACGGCAGAGTTTTGAAGGGATTTGAATATCCGCTTTTGAAATTTGCCGTGATTTCTGAGAGTGATATTTTCGGTGCTGAGAAGAAGAAAAAGAAGAAGAAAAAAGTCTATGAAGGACAGAAAATCAATGATTTTTCTGAGCTGAAGGTAGGCGATTATGTGGTACACGAAAGTCACGGACTTGGTGTATATCGAGGCATTGAAAAAGTAGAAGTAGAAAAAGTTATAAAAGACTATATTAAAATCGAATATCGAGACGGTGGAAATCTGTATATTCTGGCTACCGGATTGGATGTAATTCAGAAATATGCTTCGGCAGACGCAGGAGGTACACCGAAGTTAAATAAATTGGGTACTCAGGAGTGGAATCGTACCAAATCCAAGGTGCGCAGTGCGGTCAACGAGATTGCGCAGGATTTGGTAGAATTGTATGCTGCGCGTCAGCAGAAAAATGGTTTTCAGTATGGAAAAGATACGGTTTGGCAACGAGAATTTGAAGAGATGTTCCCGTTTGAAGAAACAGAAGACCAGTTAAGTGCGATTGAGGCGACGAAAGCCGACATGGAGAGTTCCAAAATTATGGATCGCCTTATCTGTGGTGATGTTGGTTACGGTAAAACGGAAATTGCGATTCGTGCAGCGTTCAAGGCAGTACAGGAAGGAAAGCAGGTAGTCTATCTTGTACCGACGACAATTCTGGCACAACAGCACTATAATACGTTTGTGCAGCGTATGAAGGATTTTCCGGTGCGTGTGGATTTGATGTCCAGATTCCGTACCGCCACAGAGCAGAAGAAAACCATTGAAGATTTGCGAAAAGGTATGGTGGATATCGTTATCGGAACACACCGTGTTTTATCCAAAGATGTTGTTTTTAAAGATTTAGGACTTCTAATCATTGATGAGGAACAGCGTTTTGGTGTTACACATAAAGAGAAGATTAAGAAAATGAAGGAGAATATCGATGTGTTGACGTTGACAGCGACACCGATTCCAAGAACCCTTCATATGAGTTTAATCGGCATTCGTGATATGAGTGTGCTTGAGGAAGCACCGAATGAACGATTGCCGATACAGACTTTTGTATGTGAGTATAACGAAGAACTAGTCCGGGAAGCGATTGTGCGAGAACTTTCCAGAGACGGACAGGTTTATTATGTGTACAACAGAGTCAATAATATTGCTGATATTGCAGCGACAATTCAAAATCTTGTGCCAGAGGCGAATGTAGCCTTTGCACATGGGCAAATGAAAGAAAATGAATTAGAACGAATTATGTATGATTTTGTTGAGGGGGATATTGATGTACTGGTTTCTACGACGATTATTGAAACCGGAATGGATATTTCCAATGTAAATACAATGATTATTCATGATTCCGATAATCTGGGTCTTTCTCAGTTGTATCAGTTGCGAGGAAGAGTTGGTCGTTCGAATCGTACCGCTTATGCTTTTCTGATGTATAAGCGGGATAAAATGCTAAAAGAAATAGCCGAGAAGCGATTGGAAGCAATCAAAGAATTTACGGATTTGGGAAGTGGCTTCAAGATTGCTATGCGAGATTTGGAGATTCGTGGAGCCGGAAATCTTCTTGGTGCGAGACAGCATGGACATATGCAGGCAGTTGGATATGATTTATACTGTAAGATGTTGAATGAAGCTGTGAAAAATCTGAAAGGTATCTCTACCATTGAAGATTTTAATACCAGTATTGATTTGGATGTGGATGCCTATATTCCACCATCTTATATTGTAAACGAAATTCAGAAGTTAGATATTTATAAACGCATTGCAGGAATTGAAAATGACAGAGAATGCGAGGATATGAAGGAAGAACTTCTGGATCGTTTCGGAGAAATACCGAAATCCGTAGATAATTTGTTGCGAATTGCATTGATTCGAATCAAAGCGCATCAACTTTTCATGCCTGAAGTGAAGGGAAAGAACGAATCTATTCAGTTCCAGCTTAGATCCGATGCTAAGATTGCGATAGAAAATATTCCTGTTTTATTGCAGAAGCATAAAGGAAAATTAGTTTTTGACCCGAAAGGAACACCGGTTTTCCGCTATCGATATAAAAAATATGGCATGGTAGAACGGGATGAGGAATTACTGCTGACATTGACGGAAGAATTGTTATGTGATATGCAGGAAGTGTTGTTAGTGTAACAGTCACAGTAATTTGGAATTGATATGAGAGAATGGATGATTTAAAGTCCGTTTTATAGGACTGACTAAATGTTATCTTATCTATAGAACATATGGTTGTCACAAGACAGAGCGTTTGTAGAGAGGAGATAACATTTATGAAAGGGTATGCAGTTGAGAGCGGATATATGGGTTATGTGGAAGGCAGATATATGCTATTTGCGAGTGAAATGGATTATGAGGATTATATGGAGGCACGTTTTGCGTAGTAATTAGCATTTGATATGCTTTTCATGGCATATAATATAATTTAGAATCAATCATAGTTTATAATGAACTGAGTTACAAACCATGATGATTTATCATGAAGATATAGGGAAGAAGGAGTCTTACATGATTACCAAAATTGATAATATTTCTGTGAATTATATAGACGAGGGAGAAGGCGATGTGATATTGCTTTTACATGGCTGGGGAGCAAATATTACTTTGTTTGATGGTATTATTAAACTTCTCTCACCGAATCATAGAGTGATTGCGCTGGATATGCCGGGGTTTGGTAAGACATCTGAACCACCAAAGACTTGGTGCGTGGATGATTATGTAGATTTTGTTGTGAAATTTATTGACAGTCTGGAATTAAAAGAGTTTAGCATTCTGGTGCATTCCTTTGGCGGCAGGGTTTTATTCAAAATGAATGCCAGAGAGAATTTTTCTTATCATATTCATAAAGTTGTTTTGGTGGATAGCGCAGGTATTATGCCTAAGAAAACTTTGAAACAAAAGGCAAGTCTTCGGATGTATAAAATAGCGAGAAGGATTATGAGCACCAAAGTATTACATTTTCTATATCCGGATGCAGTTGAAGATATGCGCAGAAAGCGTGGTTCCGCAGACTATAATAGTGCGACGCCTACCATGCGTGCGACTTTGGTAAAAGTTGTAAATGAGGATTTGGAGCCACTTATTTCCAAAGTGAAGTGTCCGACACTTTTAGTATGGGGAGATTTGGATACAGCGACTCCGATTAGTGATGCTAAGCGTATGGAAGAACTTATTGACGATGCAGGACTTGTGGTCTGTGAAGGGGCCGGACATTACTCATTCTTAGAGCAACCGGCGAAAGTACATGGCGCTTTGAAAGCTTTCTTCGGATAGAATAATGTAAATAGGATCATGTGAAGGTTGCAGCACAACTTTGTGTGAGAATTGGAAAGGAATTAGAAGTTATCTATGGAAATTTTTTTGTGGATTATCTGGTTTGGCACTTATATATGGGGTGCTGTCTGGTTTGAATTATATATTATGCACATGTTTCAGCAAAATTCCTATAAACCGAGAGAGTATAGGGAATGGATGCAGGTAACAAGTAACATCGGAAGACTCCTTGGAAAGACGTTATATGCATGGATTTCGTTGCTTTTATTTGTAGTCGTATTATTTGGTGACAAAGGAAGAGGTGCATCAGTCGGTTTGCTGATTGCCGCCTGTTTGCTGAATTTGATGTCTGTTTTGGTAAATAAGCCGCGACAGGCAAAAAAACCGCTTGTGTATACTCCCAGAGTAAAAAGAATGTTGATAACAACCGGTGTGGTGTATGCAGTTATTGTTTTGGCAGCAGTGATATGTTGTAATTTAGCAGGAACTGGATTATGGAGTGATGGGAGCGTTTATGCAGTTTTGGTGGTATGTGCAGTTGTATTGTTAGTTTTGTTTCTTGCGATCCCGGTTCTGGTATTGCTTGTGAATTTGATGAACCGCCCGATTGAAAAAGGTGTGAACCAGCATTATATCAATGATGCAGCGAGAATTTTAAGAGAAATGCCACATCTGACGATTATTGGTGTTACCGGAAGTTATGGAAAAACCAGTGTAAAATATTTCTTAAGCAAGTTATTATCCACACAGTTTAGTGTGTTGCATACACCGGGTAACTTTAATACAACCCTAGGGGTAGTCAGAACGATTCGCGAACAGATGAAATCATTTCATGAGATATTTATTTGTGAGATGGGAGCACGCGAGGTTGGCGATATTAAAGAAATATGTGACTTGGTACATCCGCAGTACGGAATTATTACTTCTATCGGACCGCAGCATTTGCAGAGTTTTCATAGTATTGACAATGTAATCGGAACCAAATTTGAATTGGCCGATGCCGTTCCGGCAGAGGGTAAAGTGTTCCTGAATTATGACAATGAATATATTCGAAATCATAAGATTGATAAACAGATTGTAAGCTATGGTGTATCAGAAGAAAATGTGGCTTATCGTGCCTATGATATTTCGGTCTCCAAAGAAGGTTCTGCTTTCAAAATGAAGGACAGTACAGGAAAAGAATATGAATTCCATACTCGATTGGTTGGTAATCATAATGTGCAGAATATTGCCGGAGCAGTTGCAGTTGCAAATACACTTGGGATTCCAATGGATAAATTGATTTATCCGGTGAAACAGTTAGAGAGTGTTCCGCATAGGTTACAGCTTTTGAAACAAGGAAATCGTACTATATTGGATGACAGCTATAATTCAAACAAAAACGGCTTTAAAGCAGCACTTGATACATTGGCAATGTTTGAAGATTTACGTATTTTGATGACTCCGGGTATGGTAGAGCTTGGTGAGAAGCAATATGATGAGAACAAAGAAGTAGGTATGTATGCCAATGATAAATGTGATTATGCAGTATTGGTCGGCAAAGAGCAGACGAAACCGATTCAGGATGGATTGCTGGAAGCAGGATTTCCACAGAACAAAATGATTGTTGTAGATAACTTGCAGGAAGCATTTCAGATGGTAAATGCAATTCCGGGAGAGAAGCAGAAAGTAATTTTGATTGAAAATGATTTGCCGGACAATTATACTTAAAAATATATATTGTATTATATGGCATCAAACAAATAAATTTATTGCTTGTGAGATGTAAAGTAGAATTATAATAGCTGAAAAGAGGATATTAAATATGAAAATTAAAGTAGGCGTTTTCTTTGGTGGTAAGAGTGTAGAACATGAGGTTTCTGTTATTTCCGGTATTCAGGCTTTAAAGTCTTTCAATCAGGAGAAATATGAACCGATTCCAATTTATATTACAAAAGAAAATGAAATGTATACGGGTGAAGCAGTAGGTGATATTGCAAACTATAAAAATATTCCGGAATTATTAAAGAAGAGTATAAGAATCTTCTTTATCTGTGAGCAGGGCAAAGTAAATATGGTACAGTATCCGGAGAAAAAGTTTGGTAACTCTGTTGTGGATTATATTGATGTGGCATTTCCGGTAGTACATGGTGCGAATGTTGAAGATGGTTCTTTGCAGGGATTCTTACGTCACTATAATATACCGCTTGTAGGCTGTGATGTTATGGCATCTGCGGTTACGATGGATAAGTATGTTATGAAGACCGTTTTGAAGGATAATGACATTCCGGTATTAGACTGTGTAACATTACATGTAAAAGAATATCAGGCAGACGAAGAGGCTGCTTATCAGAAAGTGGAAAGCAAAGTAGCTTATCCGGTTATTATTAAGCCGGTTAACTTAGGGTCCAGTGTTGGTATTAAAGTTGCGAAGGACAGAGAAGGCTTGAAGGAAGCTTTGGAATACGCCTATGAGTTTGGTCAGAAGGTTCTGGTAGAGCGTGCGATTATGAATTTGCGCGAAATCAACTGCGCGGTACTTGGTGATTATGAAAGTGCACAAGCATCCGAATGTGAAGAACCCATTTCCAGTGATGAAATCTTGAGTTACGAGGATAAATATGTAGCAGGGGATAAAAGTGGTTCTCAAGGGATGCGTACTGCCAAGAGAGAACTTCCGGCAAATTTAACACCGGAACTGCGTGAACAGATTCGTTCGATTGCTGTCAAAACATTCCAAGTGTTGGATTGTAACGGTGTATCCCGAATTGATTTCATGATTGATAAAGATACCAATCAAGTTTATGTCAATGAAATTAACCCAATTCCGGGTTCGCTGGCATTCTATTTGTGGGAGGCGCTTGGCAAGCCGTATGCAGAATTGTTGGATGATATGGTGAAATTGGCGCTGAAGAGAGAGCGAGAAGAGAAGAATTTAATGACATCTTTCCAAAGTAATATTTTGCAGAATGCAAATTTGTCCGGTGCGAAAGGTGTTAAGAAATAATGAAAATCCGGTATAGATAACTATACCGGATTTTCTGATTTATTTTTTTGTTCTTGATAGTATTTGTTCATACTGAGAAGTTTGTTTTTCTGCACAGCTGAGATTGTGTCAGTAACGTCGGTTAGGAAAACATAGAACAAATCGCCACCGGCACCACTGGATGCACGCTCCAAATGACCATAGTCATCAATCCAGCGAACTTCACCATCTTTACGGATAATTCGATATTGAATAAAATCCATATGTTGTTCAGAAGTAATAACTTGATCTTTGATTTCCCATTCTACACGAGCCAAATCTTCCGGATGTACCATGCCGCGGAAAGAACGGTTTACAAGTGTTCTAAATTCTTCTACAGTTTCACATCCATAAAGTTCCAATACTTTTGGGTTGGCATACAAAATTTTCTGGTTATCATTTGCCTGATAAATAAAGAATCCATCCGACATATTTGCAAGGCTTTCAGCCATTCGCTGTCTTCTGGTATCTTCGGATTCGCGCATAATTGCATCGATGCTTCGAATAACCATGATAGCAGTTTTGGCAGAACCGTCATTATCACGTTCACTAACAATGAAGCTGGTCTGACACCATTCGTCAGAGAGGCCTTTTGTACTTCTTCGATAAACATATTCTGTAGAATGTTGTGTGCGTAATATGTCACGTAAATTTTCCAAAGACAAGAACTTGCGAACATTTTCCTCATCTATTTCCAGAATTTTTCCGGTGTAAAAATGTCGATTGATAATCTCTTCGTAATTTCCACGCTCCAAGATTTGGTTTTCATTTGGATGAATCATTCTACAATAATTATCCTGTAAATGTACAAAATAAACCTCGCGATAAGACAACATAATACTGTTCAACGCATTTTCCTGAATATACTCATGTGTAAAGTCGCGTAAAATGCAAGCTACATAACCGGGAGCATATTGATAAAATGTAAAGAGTAAATAGCGGCTGGAAATAGAGCTATATACATATATTTCCTGCATTTCTCCATAATATGCTGTCCGATAAACTTTCTCTAAGGTTTCTTCTTTATTTTTCTCAAAAGCTTTCCATGTTATCAGTTTAAGACGATGCAAATCGTTGTCACAATTTTTCATGAGTGCAGGATTTGCGTATACTAATTCAAAATCATATGCTCTTTCGTTTTCATCAGCCATAATTTTGGCAATACCATAGGCATAAGGAACATGACCATAATATGTTTCCATGAGTGCAATATGTTCCTTTGGCAAGTCAATGCATTCGGCAAGAACGTTTTCTTTTGGCTTTTTTTGTACATGCTGATCCGTCATATCAACGATCGAACTATAAAATAATTTCTTTCCTTCATTTTCTTTTAAGAAAAAGACTCGTAAGTAAACCCACAATACTTTTCCGTCCATTCGGAGAAAATGAATAAATCCGTCAGCACCTAGAACCGGATTTGCATATGCCTGTTCGAAAATAGCAAATAAAGTTGGACGGTCGTCATCTCTGATATGATTCCAAAATCTTTTTACGGAACTGTTATCAGAACCTGTTGGAATGCCTGCTAAACGATAGTATTGTTCGTTGATACGTGTAACTTCAATGCGATTGTCATACATTTCATAAAATGCAACCGGTCCAATAATGTTGTTAACCATGCTGTCTGTAAAGAAGTTGTTGTCCAAAAATTCTCGTGTGTGGAGAGAATCCACTTGCTTACACCACAAACCGGTAAAATCAAGTCGTCTTTCGTCTGTCAATAACTCTTCGAACTGAGCAATGGGAAGAGGTCTGTAATAATAGTAACCTTGTGTATAACGACATCCCATATTTAATAGGAAATGTTCTTGACTCTGGGTTTCAACGCCTTCTACAATAATCGGGAGTTGCATCAACCTTGCCATGTTAATAACAGATTCCAGAATACCAATACCACGATCCGTCTCCTGCTCACTTATATCTAAGAAACGCATATCCAGTTTTAAAACGTCAACTGTAATATTGCGTAACATATTTAAAGAGGAATAACCGCATCCGAAATCATCCATCATAACAATAAAGCCATGATTACGAAGTTCCTGTACTGTCTCATCGATTGTCTGATTGTTTTCGGTGTAAGCACTTTCTGTAATCTCTACTTTAATCAGTTTCTCAGATAAATCATAAGTATGTAAAAGTTCCAACAGATAAGCGGCTACATCCATGGAGAAAATATCAATTCGGGAAACATTGATGGAAATAGGAACCGGACGATATCCTCTGTCAATCCAACTGCGAAGCCATTCAAATACTTTTTTCCAAACATGACGGTCCAAATCAGCAATTAGTCCATTTTTTTCCAATACCGGAATAAAGACACCGGGCGGTACAATACCTTTTGTACTATGTTGCCAACGAACTAAGGATTCGGCGCCGACAATTTTTCCGGTAGAAATATCGCATTGAGGCTGCGCATAGAAAGTAAATTCGTCATTTTCCAGAGCAGTTTGAATTTCTGCAAGTAAAATAAGTTCCTGCTCTAAATCTGTTTCCATACTGGAATCGTAATAACAAATACGGTTTGTGTATTTATTCATAACATGAGAAAGTGCAGTAGTCGCACGATCATAAATGATTTCAGGCGGGACACTTATATCGTCAATTAGATAAATACCAAGAGCCGGAAGAAATCCGACGGTATTATTCCATTTTCTTACGCCTTTGATAATCATATCTTTTAATTCTGTAAATACATCGGGCATATTAGGCATTAAAATTGCAAAATTATCACCGCCTAAATATCCGGAAACAGAAGTATGTTTTTCCTCAATTTCTTTTAGACAATTACCGATATATTGTAAGAGTTCGTCACCGGATTGGCGACCATATAATTTGTTAAAGAGACGGAAATGCTCAATATCAATGGCAATCATACAATATGTATTTGGTTGAAGGTCTTGAATAAATTGACCGGCTTTTTGAATAAAGGACAGATTATATAATAAACCTGTTAAAGAATTATATTGTTCCATAAGCATTACTCCCCTGCTATAAAAACCCCATTAGTACTATTTTACTACCATTTTACTGCTTTTTTAGCATGAAATCAATTCTTTTTAGCGAATATATTAAAATAATTTAGGAATTGTTGAAATTCGACAAAATGAGACATGAAAAGTAAGACAATTTAACATTTACATAACTTTGATAATTCTTTTATTTGCAGATATGAGAATTTTATTTTATGATGAAACAAGTAGTAACAATTAGGAGAAAAAATTATTATGAGATATCAAATAAAACATGCGTTAGTACAATACGCAGCAGATACTATATTGGAAGATGTAAATTTTGAGGTTCGCGACAATGAAAAAATTGCAATTGTTGGAAGAAACGGGTGTGGAAAGACAACGTTGCTCAAGTTGATTGCGGGAGATATTCAGATGAACAATCTGGATAGCGATGAAGAGTGTGGTATTTTTATGGCCGGTAAACAGGAAATTGGTTTTCTGCGGCAGATTAGTTTTCCGGATGGAGAAGTTACAGTAGAAGAGGAAATAAAAAAGACTTTTGCATCCGTTTTTGCCTGTGAAGCAAGAATGGCAGAGATAGAGCAGGAACTTCAAGAAGAAAAAGAAAATCAAAAATTATTATATGAATATGATAATATGCAGAAAAAGATGGAGGCATTGCGAGGCTATACCTGGAAACGAGATATGGAAATAATGTTCCAACAGTTTGGCTTTTTGCTGGAAGATTTAAAGCGCCCTATCGGAAGTTTTTCCGGTGGACAGCAGACAAAGGTGGCATTTATTAAATTGCTACTCAGCCGACCGGATATTATGCTTTTGGATGAGCCGACGAACCACTTAGATTTGCCAACGATTGAATGGTTGGAAAATTATCTGAAAAATTATGACAAAACTGTCATTATTGTATCACATGACCGAATGTTTCTGGATAGGATTATCGATGTGACTTATGAAATAGAGTATCATCAGATAAAGCGATATCCGGGAAACTATACGGCCTTTATGAAGCGAAAAGAAGAGAATTTGTTGAAGCAGGAAAAGGATTATGAGGCACAACAGAAGGAAATTAAACGTTTGACAGAATGGATTGAAATGTGGAAAAACACACCTACGAAAGTAGCAGCAACCCGATCGAAGAGAATGGCGATAGAGCATATGGTGAAAATAGAAAAACCGCGTCGCTTTGATACGAAAACGTTCCATGCTATGTTTTCGCCAAGAATAGAAAGCTACACGGATGTATTAACCGTTAAAAATCTAAAAATTGGTTATGATAAAGAACTTAGTCAGCTTTCTTTCACTTTGCGAAAAGGAAATCGGCTTGCTATTCTGGGAGAAAATGGAAAAGGCAAATCTACCCTTTTGAAAACGTTAGTTGGGATTGTGCCGGAATTAGGTGGAAGCTTTACCATTGGTCATAATGTGGAATGGGGATATTTCGACCAGCAAAAGGCAGTCGTTAATGATGCAGATCCGGAACAGACTGTGTTGGATAATTTCTGGGAAGAATATCCGACTCTGAAACGTGAAGAGGTAAGAAGTGCATTAGGTAGCTTTATGTTTTCACAGGAAGAGGTCATGAAGAAGATGGGGCAGCTTTCCGGTGGAGAGAAGGTAAGACTTGCGCTTTGTAAAATGTTTCAGACGAAACCGAATTTTTTGATTCTGGATGAGCCTACTAATCATATGGATATTTTGGGCAAACAGGCTTTGGAACAGATGCTTCAGAATTTTCCGGGTACCGTTTTATTTGTTTCCCATGACCGATATTTTATCAAGCAGGTGGCTACCGGAATCCTGGAATTCGGCATGGAAGGTGTAAAGCAATATGACTGTTGCTATGACGACTATTTGCAGGAAAAGATGAAACTCGATAATGCGGATAAAAATACGCAGAGTAAAGGGAGAACTGTGCATAAAGAAAATGGAGTTATGCAAGGCAAGGATAACTCTGTGTCGGGTACCGGAGATGATCCCACCTTACAAGATGTATTTGATAAAAAAACATATTATAATCCCGGCAAGATAAAATCACGTCTGCTCAAGCAACTTGAAAAGTTTGAAAAGCAGCTATCAGAAAGCGAAGAAAAAGCAGCTTCCTTGCAATTGCAGCTTTTGGACCCTGCTTTAGCATCGGATTATCATAAGCTGATGGAGTTACAGACGCAGCTAGAAGAGGAGGAGCACCAGCAAGAAACGTTATTAGAGCGAATGCTGGAGACGGAAACGGAGCTGGAAAGCTTGTCGCTTTCGTAGAAGGTAACTGCTTGCACTAGAGAGAAAAAAAGGCAAGCAGACCGGACTCACATAAGGTCTTAAAGTCAGGAGCATGATAGTTCATATTGGATTGTATAAGAGCTTCCTGTTGTTTGTCTGTCAGATGAGTGGTTGGATAGATACCCAGTATATACGCCAGTATTTCTTCCACCAGAAAAGACGCCTGTTGTACAGAATAATTAGGAAAATGGGTAAGAATTACTTGTACAAAGGTTTCTAAAAGCGGAATAACCTGTTGCTTGAAATCAATCAATTTTTCGAGACGGCAATTTCTTTCTAACATCGTATAAAGCAAGCTAAAGTAATTTAGCATACTATCGTGCTTGGATAATATATCTGTAAATTCACGACAAAAGGTTTCTTTTGATAAAGGAGCCTTTTTTTGTGTCCAAATCAGAAGGTCATTTTTCCATTCGGTTAACTTCATAATTAGAATATCTAGCATAATTTCATCTTTTGTTTTGTAGTAGGTATAGATGGAAGGACGCGAGATAGCTGTCATCTCGGAGATGGATTTCAGATTTACAAAATCATATCCTCCTTCGTCAAAAAGCTTTGCGCAGGCTTGTATGATGTCGAAACGTCGTTGGTCGATTTGTTCTTTGGTTCTTGCACGCAAAAAATCCATAATGCCTTGATTTCCTTCCTTTGTTTCACTAAATTGCTCAATTTGTAGTAACAGTCATATTATATCAAAAAAAAAATTTTTTGCAAATAATTGACACTATGTCAGATAGGTGATAAAATGTGTTTATTGACACAGTGTTGATTAAAAAGAGGAAATAGAATGGAGAAAGGTTTTTGTGTTTATGCCGGAGCAAGAAGAATCGAACCGATGAAAGAAATTGAAGCCAGAGGCGGAAACATTGTTGCACTGGATATCACGAATGAGGAGTCGATGTGTGCATGTGTGGAAAATATTCTAAAGAAAGAGGGAAGAATAGATATACTTATAAATAATGCGGGGTATGGTTCGTGCGGAGCAGTGGAGGATATTCCGATGGAAGAGGTGAAAAGACAGTATGAAGTAAATGTTTTTGGTCTGGGGCGAATGATTCAATTGGTATTGCCGGCTATGAGAAAGCATAATTACGGTAAAATTATAAATATTTCTTCTATGGGTGGAAGGTTTACTTCTCCGTTTGGAGGATGGTATCATTCAACCAAATATGCCGTGGAGTCTATTAGTGATGCATTACGCATGGAATTACGAAAATACAATATTGAAGTAGTATTGATAGAACCGGGAATGATACAGACTGATTGGGGAGTCATTGCAGCACAGAATATTCGTGAAACGGCTAAAAATTCAGCGTATTGCGAAGATGCAGATTTGGCAGCACAATATTATGAAAAAAGATATGGAAAAGGCAAGCAAGTATTAACGAATCCGGATAATGTTGCGAAACTCGTAGGAAGGATTGTAACGAAAAGGAAAAACAAGGCAAGATATTTAGTAGGAAAGTTTTCACATACATTTGTTTTCTTTAAGACAATATTGCCGGATAGTTTATTTCAAAAAATCACAATTTTGTCGATGGGAATGAATTGACAAAATTTGTAGACCAAGACTAAAATAAAGCCGTACTTTAGATTCGGCGAAGGATGCTTTCGATGACAGAGGAATGTCATTCTTTGAGGTTTATAGAAATTGGGGCTTATGAAAGGGAGGAGAGTATGACTAAGTGGAAGCGTTACGCACTTGTTTTGGTCGGAATTATTTTGATGATTTTAATTTTAATAGGTAGTTTTATATATACCACTAGATATGTCGGCACAGATTCTATTGACGTTCATAATGGCGGTGCAATGGCGAATAAAAGTAATTTTGATATTATCGAGAATGTAGATAATAAAGTAACAATGAACAACACTAATAAAGAGGAACAGATAACTATTGAGCCGGAAATGTCCATTGTCCAAGTAGATTTAAGCCATATCTTTGACGAAGTGAATGGGTGTTTTGTACTGTATAATAAAGAAACGACTGAATATTCTATATATAATCAAACTTTAGCAGAAACAAGGGTTTCACCGTATTCAACATTCAAGCTGGTGGCGACATTGATGGGATTAAGGAACAGTGTAGTTGTGGATGAGAATTCTACAATGGATTACAATGGTACGATATATCCTGTCGATTCATGGAATCAGAATGTTAATTTGAAGGATGCCTTCCAAACATCTTGTATCTGGTACTTCAGACAAATCATTGATGCAGTTGGACAACAAGAGGTTCAATCAGAACTGAATAAATTGTCCTATGGAAACTGTGACATATCTGAGTGGTCTGGCTCTGGTCTTAATCCGGGTGAGGAATTGAATGGATTTTGGTTGGCATCATCCTTAAAGATATCGCCATTGGAGCAAGTCCAGGTTTTGCAAAAAGCATTAGGTGAAGAAAGTATTTATTCTGAACACGAAGTAGATATTATGAAAGGTGTTATGCTGCATGATGAGGTGAACGGGTATTCAATATATGGCAAAACTGGAACAAACCAAAATAAGGAAGGGTGGTATGTTGGTGTTGCCGAGAAAGAACAGCATACATACTATTTTGCGGTATATATAATAAGTGATGATGCTACGCAGCTTGCAACTGGGAACATGGCAAGAGAAATAGTAAAGAAAAAATTTGCTAATGAGAATTAGAAAAATTTCAGAATTTATAGATACAAATTATTGTTATGTAGATAACAACATCGATATTTATACTGCTGATTTTGAAAATGAATACATATCCCTGACAGACAATGCTAAATATAAAAGCAATGAGACGAATGATATAATTAAAAACTGGATGAGAGGACGGGATGTTATAGTGGTACATATGCGCATTCATATATTGCATTTTCTTATTAGTATATTGTGCGAAAATATTTGACGCACGTCAAATGGAAATGCAAAATTAAGATGTGTTAAAAGCAATCAACTTGGAGGTGACGTGGTTGGAATGCAACAGAAGGTAATTATAGAGAAACAGGATCTTACATATCTTAAGTGGTCTCATGCAAGAAATTCAAGTGGCACAGCCGGAACATTTTTAAAGTCCCAGTCTGTGGTAGCTGGAGAGAAAATATATTATAAGTTATCCAATTTTGATAGTGAAAAAGGAATTATTGGTCATGAATGTGTGAATGAAATCATTGTAGACCGTCTGCTTACTATTTTGGGGGTAGAGCATTTGGAATATCAGCTCATTCATGCAGATATTGAGATGGATGGAAAAGTCTATGATACATGGCTGTGCGCATCAAATGATTTTAAGAGGCGCGGAGAAACGAAATCTGCACTGGATAACTATTATCAAATTAATAGAAAAGAGAATGAATCACGTTATGAGTTTTGTGTGAATAATGGTTGGCAAAAGTATATTGATACTATGCTGGTGGTGGATTATTTGATATTAAATAGAGATCGACATGGTGCTAATATAGAGGTGCTTCGAAATGGACGAAAACATACTATAAGAATTGCACCATTATTTGATCACGGTTTGTCTTTCTTGTGTTCCTGTTATAGTGATGAAGAAATAGAACAGTTTGATATATTGGCAGATAAACCGTGTCAGAATTTCATCGGTAGTCGTTCTACTTTTGATAATTTATGTCTCGTTGCAGATAAAACTACTGTTTTTCCATATGTACTAAAACCGCAGGATAAAGAAATATTGTGTGCAGATTTATCGCCTGTATTATCGGAAATGCATTTGAAAAAGATATGGGATATGCTTTGGGCAAGGTGGTGTGAATATGAAAAGTTATGCAATTTATGATGAAGAATTGAATAGAACATCTGCAATTGGCTATTTGTTTTATTATGAAAAGGCAGAAAGTTTTATAATTGAATTGTGTAAGGATTTAGATGAATGGGATGCTCCGCTATTGTTTCAAGGATTGGTTAGAAAAGGAATATATACCGTTTCGCGGGACATTAGCCTTTTGTGGGTTAAAGAAAGAGTAATTCCTAGTGGAAGACAAAATATTGGCAGTATTCTTAAAAATCATAAGTTGAAAGGGTATAGTGAAATGGCTCTTCTTTATTTGTCGAAGGGAAGATGCTCTCAGGATAGTTGTTACATTGCGGAGGTGGAGGAGATTCCGGAAGATATTAAGGACAGAATGAGGAAGAATGTATTGGAATGTTTTCCGGCGGAGAGTAACCAACTAGTATGTATGTTTAGAGACAATACCGTAAGAATGGTAGATATTGCAAAGCTTGTTGACAAATACAAGGATATTTCTCATGTTTTGAAGAATAGAGAATTGTTTAATAGTGTAAAAGTGGGCATTGGTGGATATAGTATTTCTTTTAATGAGTCCATTGAAATCCCAACTTCTGATTTGAGGATAATCGGTTTGTTATTGCCTTTGACAGCAAATGATTTTTATGGTTTTGTACGCAGGAATGTGGTGGACGCAACCGGAGCGAGTGATATGTTGCAATGCTCAAGACAGAATTTGTCCTATTTGGTTAAAGAGGGAAAGATTACACCAATTATCTACGGGACAAAAGAAAATCTGTATCTAAAGGGAGAACTTGAAAGAGTTATGAATGAGTAGCCAAAAAGTAATACCACAGACAAAAGCAAGGTATAAAATGCCAACATTTACAGATAATAGGACTAGAACAAAAAAGTTAAAATATGACTTGGTTCTTAGATAATAGTTTTAAATGGAGGTATTTTTTATGAAAGCAACAGGCATAGTACGCCGTATAGATGACCTCGGACGTATTGTTATTCCGAAGGAAATTCGCCGGACACTGCGTATCAGAGAAGCAGATCCGCTTGAGATATATACAGATAGAGAAGGCGAGATTATTTTGAAAAAATATTCACCCATTGGAGAGATGGGAACATTTGCAAAACAGTATGCAGATAGTATGGCGCAGGTATCCGGTCATATTGCAATGATTACAGATAGAGATCAATTCATCGCTGTTTCCGGTGGTATGAAAAGCATGCTTGGCAAGGCTCTTAGTAAAGAACTGGAAGAGAAGATTAACAACAGAGAAAGTGTGATGGCAACAAAGGGAGACAGAAATTTTATTTCTGTTTGTCATGAAGTGGATGAAGAATATCAACATGAAGCTATTAGCCCGATTATTTGTGAAGGTGATGTAATAGGTTCTGTTATTTTGTTGGAAACAGACAGCAAGTCCAAAATGGGAGAAGTAGAGCAGAAGTTGATTCAGTCGGCAGCAGGATTTTTGGGAAGACAGATGGAACAATAGGACAAAAAGAGTTTCTAAGACAGTAAAAAACTCTGTCAAAGAAACTCTATGTTTTGTCCGGGAGAATGGCAATCAGTGCCATTCTCCGTTTTGGTTATGTTAAGAGATGTTATTCGTTTGTCTTTTGGGTGAGTGTGTTAAAGACAATCATTGCTTCGCGTTTGTCGCAGGGGCCCATTTCATAGTAGCCTTTGGTGACGCGGTTTAATTTCTCAATGGAAACGAGGCGGTTAGCGCGTTTGGGCTGGTCAGTTATGAAGGCAATTCCCGGTTCGGAATACTCATCATCCAGATTTGGGTCATCAATTTCTTCGTAATATGGGTCAAATAAGTAAATATTATCACCTTCGACACCTGTTAAAAGTACATAGTGTGCAACATCTAAGAAAAGGCGAAGCACAACAACGCCGCCTTGTTCTAAAGCGGTATATATCTTATTTCCTTTTTCAATATGTACATCTTTGCTGGACATAAACTGACAGGAAATCGGGAAATTCTTGATTTCACCGAAATGATTGAGCCAGTTAGCAAGAAACAGCATAGCAGTACGGGAAGTACCGTGTTTGCAAGGTTCCCCTTCTTCGTTATAAGAATCCAGACAATAGAGCATAATATACTTAATGATATCTGGATAAATTTCTTCGCGGTCAAAAAGATAGCGGAGAGCATTTGTCAGGGTGACTGGACCACAGTCATATTCGCTGGATTGATAGTTTAGTAGATTTTTCATAGTGGTATTTCTGTATCCTTTGTATTTTTGTATTGTTAAACTTTTATATATGTCAATTATTGTAAAATGATTAGAAATACATTGCAATAATATTTTATGAGTTTTTGGAAAATATTGTAGAATCATGTAAAACAATTGGAAAAAAATATATAAAATAAATGAAAAAATATTGACAATGGAAGTATATGGAAATATAATTTTACAGAGTTCCTAGTTGAGTAGTAGGAAATATGAGTAAAACGTAGGGAATATGAGGAGGAAAAGGATGAAAAAATTTATTAGCAAAGCAATAAGTTTAGCACTTGCATCTGTTATGATGTTCAGTTTAGCCGGTTGTGGTGCATCTACTGCACAGGATGATGCACAGACAGAAGCAACAGAAGGGGCAGAAAGCACAGAAGGCGGCAGTACACAGGCGGCTTCTGACGCAAATATTGTAAATGTAGGTATTACAGATGCACTTGGCGGTGTGAATCCGCTTATGATGGATCAGACAAATATTAACAAATATGCAGCAGGACTTCAGTTTCTTCCACTTATGGAATTGGATGCGGATTTGAATTTCCAGCCAATGTTAGCAGATTCCATTACAACAGAAGATAACAAGAACTTCGTTGTTCATTTGGATGAGAATGCTACTTGGTCTGACGGTACTCCGGTTACCGCACAGGACGTTGAATTTACATTTCTTCGCCTTGCAAGTCCGGTCATTGCGAACTCTACTATGATGCTTTATCGTTTCGAGGGTGTTGGTGATGCTGATTATCCTTTCGTAGAAGAAGGAGCAACCAGTGTGGCAGGTGTAACGGTTATTGATGATAAAACAATTCAGTTTACGACAAAAGAGCCGATTGCCTTAACAACATTCCAGAGCACATATGCATGCTACATTCTGACATTGCCGAAGCATATTTTGGAGCAGTACAGTGATGAAGAACTTATGACACTCGACTGGTTCAATAAACCGGATGTTGTCAGCGGACCTTATATGTTACAGGAGTATGATGCAAACCATTATATTTCTTATACAGCAAATGAAAATTACTGGAAGGGTACACCTAATATTGAGAAGCTTAATATTAAAATTGTAGATTCCAGTCAGGTTTATGCCGGATTACAGTCAGGAGAAATTGATATTACACTTCCTTCCATGACAGCAATTCCACAGGAAGATTATGAAAATATTGAAGCATTGGAAAATATCAATGTAGTTTATGGAGCTCCTATTACAAATCAGTCTGTATTTATTCAGACTGCCAATATTACGGATGCAAGAGTTCGTCAGGCACTTTTGTATGCAATTGACAGAAATCAGATTTTAGAACAGCTTATGAAAGGTCATGGTGAAGTAGTAGATGGTTTCCTTTCTTCTGCAGGACCGTTCTTCGATGAAAGTATCACACCAACACCATATGATCCTGAGAAAGCCAAAGAATTGCTTGCAGAGGCAGGATGGGATGGTTCCCAGACACTTCGTTTCTTTGTAAACTCAGGCGATGGTACTTTTGTAAAAGCAGCACAGGTAATGGTAGCACAGTGGGCAGCAGTTGGTATCAATGTAGAAGTGCAGACAGTTGACCTTGCAGCACTTATGACCTTAGCTGGAACGACAGATTATGATATGTTTGCAGTACAGTACACATATGTACCATTAGATCCATATCCGGATATGGGATGGTTGCTTGGCGGTGAAGGAAGCTGGACAGGATACAGTGATGATGAAGTAAATGAAGCATTGACAGCAACTCAGACAGCAAGCAACGTAGAAGAAAGCAAAGGTTATTATTCCATTGTAGATAAGAAAATGCAGGAGGATGTTCCAATGTTTTCTGCTTATATCATCAGCGCACAGGGTGCTGTGAATAAACGTCTTACAGGAGTTAATGTAGATGTTTATGGATTCTTTAATAATATCCATGAATGGGATATTGCGCAGTAGAAGCGTGATGTGATAATATAAATGCTAGTGAAATACCACAGATGGTATCAAACCGTCTGTGGTATTTTGTAGATAATGCAAAGAAGCGGGGAAGAAATATGTCGCATTTGTTGGAAGTAAAAGGATTAACAACGGCATTCAGCGCAGATTATGGGAAAACGGTTAGCGTTGATCATATTGATTTTCATGTGGATAAAGGAGAAGCGGTCTGCATAGTAGGCGAATCAGGCTGTGGCAAAAGTGTTACTTCTTTGTCCATTATGGGATTGCTTTCCAGAGGGGGAGAAGTCGTAGAAGGCAGCGTTTTGTTTGAGGGACAGAATCTTCTTACCATGACGGAGAAAGAACTGAATAAAGTCAGAGGCGACCAGATGACTATGATTTTCCAAGACCCGTTAACTTCCTTAAACCCCGTTTTCACAATAGGCAGTCAGATTACGGAAAGCATCCGTACACACATGGGCTTATCCAAAGAAGAAGCGAAGCAGAGAGCAGAAATGTTACTTGAGAAAGTCGGCATGCCGGATGCAAAAGGTACGATGAAGAAGTATCCACATACACTTTCCGGAGGTATGCGTCAGAGAGTGATGATTGCGATGGCATTGTCCTGTAATCCCAAGCTGTTGATTGCGGACGAGCCGACCACTGCGTTAGATGTAACGATTCAGGCGCAGATTATGAGTTTGTTAAAAGAATTGCAGAAAGAAAATGGAATGTCTATCATATTGATTACCCATGATATCGGAGTCGTTGCGAATATGGCAGACAGAGTGCTTGTGATGTATGCAGGTCAGTTGGTGGAAGAAGCACCTGTGAAAGAACTTTTCAAAAATCCGAAGCATCCATATACACAGGCATTGTTAGATAGTGTACCGACGATTCGTGACGGTGCAGACAGAGAATTATTTTCCATACCGGGTATGGTACCGGAAAGCTATGATGATATACCGGGATGTCGATTTGCAAAACGATGCAAATATTACAAACCGGAGTGTGACAAGCCGCAGGAAGATTATGAATTCGGTTCCGGGCATACAGCGAAATGTATTGTAAATAAACAGGCGCAAGAGGGTTAGCGTGTTTCAATAGATTGTAGAAGGTGGGGTAGCAAAATGGACAACACTCCTTTGATTCTAGTAGAAAATATGAAAAAATATTATCCGATAAAAGGCGGTATTATAACGCATACAACCGGTTATGTGAAGTCGGTGGACGGAATCAGCTTTTCTATACGAAAAGGAGAAACGCTTGGTTTGGTAGGAGAGTCCGGTTGTGGAAAGTCTACGATTGGCAGGCAGTTAGTAGGACTTGAAACACCCACAGAAGGTACGATTTATTACAAAGGCAGAAATTTATCGGAGATGAAGAAAGAAGAAATGAAACAGATTCGTACGAATTTGCAGATGGTCTTCCAAGACCCTTATTCTTCTTTAAATCCGCGAAAGCATATATATGAGATTTTGGCACAGCCGATGTTGTTCCATAACATCTCGACTAAAGAAACGATTGAGAAAGATATTGAGAAAATTTTGGATATGGTCGGACTTCCTAAGAGTGTATTAGGAAGATATCCGCATGAATTTTCCGGCGGGCAAAGACAGAGAATCGGTATTGCCAAAGCCCTTTCCTTAAATCCGGAATTTATCGTGTGTGACGAACCGGTCAGTGCATTGGACGTTTCGATTCAGGCACAGATTTTGAACTTGCTGAAAAGCTTGCAGAAAGAATTGGATTTAACACTTCTTTTCGTTGGACATGGGCTTGGCGCAGTGAATTATGTCAGTGACCGAATTGCAGTGATGTATCTTGGGAAAATTGTGGAAATCGGAGAAGCGAAAGAAATCTTCAATCATCCGGTGCATCCATATACACAGGCGCTTTTGAATGCGGTTCCGGTACCGGATCCGGAGGAGCGAGAATTGGACAAAAGGCTTTTGCAGGGAGAAATTGGCAGTAGTACCAATCCACCAACAGGATGTCGTTTTCATCCGAGATGCCCCTATGCAACAGAAAACTGCAGTAAGGAAGAGCCTGATATGCAGGCGGTAATGAGTGCAGCAGGTGTAGAGCATTTGGTTGCCTGTCCTTATAGTACGGATAAATAGAAAGGTGTAGGTTCATGGGAAAATATATCTTAAAAAGAATTTTGATAGCGATTCCTGTTCTGATAGGTATTACCATTATTGATTATGCCATTATGTGTCTGGCAGGAAGCCCACTAGAGATGTTACAAGGACCGAGAATTTCCGAAGGGGCTATTGAAGCAAAGAAAATTGCATTAGGACTGGATAAACCTTTCTATATACAGTATTTTGTCTGGCTGGGACAGCTTCTGCAGGGAAATATGGGATATTCCATTAAATCGTCACAGGCAGTCAGTGCTATGATTGGAAGTCATTTAGGACCGACGTTGTTATTGATGGGAGTATCGTTGTTGGTAAGCCTTATTATTGCAATTCCGGCAGGAATATACAGTGCGGTTCACCAGTATTCCAAAGGAGACTATGCGGTAGTTACGATGTCTTTTCTTGGTAGCAGTATACCGGGATTTTTCTTATCATTGCTTTTGATTTATCTTTTTACAGTGAAGTTAGGTGTATTACCGTCCAGTGGCATGACGACACTTGGAACGGACGGTGGTTTTGCGGATGTGGTGAAGCACATGGTGATGCCGGTGATTGTCCTGGCGGCATCGATGGCAGGCAGTAATATCCGCTATATCAGAAGTGCAGTTTTGGAAATTTTGCAACAGGATTATTTGCGAACAGCCAGAGCAAAAGGTATCGGCAGGTTTAGAGTGATTTATAAACATGCGCTGCGTAACGCACTTGTACCGATTGTTACAGTCATTGGTATGCAGATTCCGATGCTTTTTGGCGGTGCGATTATTATTGAGCAGGTGTTCTCATGGCCGGGACTTGGACTTATGACCATGAGTGCAATCAGCAATCGTGATTATCCGGTGATTATGGGTGTGTGTCTGCTTTCCGCAGTGGTTGTTTTGATTGGTAATCTGGTAACCGATATTATGTATGCGTTGGTTGACCCGACCATTCAGTTGCAGTAGAAAAGTTGCAGCAAAAGTTGCAATAAGAAAAATGGGATTTTGCGCAGGCGTTGAAAAATGCAGGCAGAAGAGAGGCATGATTTGAAAATGAAATCTCAGGAGAAGAAACAAAATACAATTACAACGGAAAGCTATTTACAAACTGTTTTTCGTCGTTTCAGAAAACATCATCTGGCAATGGTCAGTATGATTATTTTGGCAATTCTTGGTGGCGCCGCAATCTTGGCACCGATAATTGCACCCTATGATCCGAATGCCATTGTTGGACCATTTAGTGGCGCACCATCGAAAGAGTTTTGGTTGGGAACAGACCAGATAGGGAGAGATGTGTTAAGTCGTTTGTTATACGCGACGAGAGTTTCTTTGTTAGTCGGTGTGATGGCGACTCTGATTTCTACGATTATCGGAGTTATCCTCGGATTGCTTGCAGGCTATTTCGGTGGTGTGATTGATATGGTTATCATGCGTTTCACCGATATGGTAATGTCATTCCCCTATATTCTGCTTGTGCTTGTGGCGGCGTCCATTTTCAAACCGGGCATGTGGAATATTATTCTGATACTTGGTTTCGTCGATTGGCCGGGAATTGCCAGATTAGTTCGCGGAAATGTATTATCCTTGCGTGAAACAAATTTTATCAAAGGAAATATTGTGGCAGGAATGCCGCTTCGACATATTTTATTCTCGGAAATTTTACCGAATACGGTAGCACCAATTCTGGTGTATGCAACTTCTGTACTGGCGCTGTCTATGTTGGATGAAGCTGCGTTAAGCTTCCTCGGAATGGGAGTTCAGCCACCAACTGCAAGTCTTGGTAATATGTTGAACGGAGCACAGTCTTTAACAGTGCTGACGAGTCAGCCTTGGTTATGGTTGCCGCCGGGACTATTGATTGTTATATTGGTTATTGCGATTAACTTCGTGGGGGATGCGCTTAGAGATGCACTCGACCCGAACAGTGAGCAGAAGTAAATCAACATGAGGACTGGAAAATAGGAGAGCGTTATTATGACAGATATGAAACAACTGGAAGAACGACTGAAGAATGCGTTTTATTGGTTTCATGAATATCCGGAATTGTCTTATGAAGAATATAACACGACGGCGAAAATCAGAGAAATTCTGGAAAGCTATCATATTGAGATTCTACCTTATGATTTGGAAACAGGATTGGTTGCTGTCATTCGTGGAGAACAGGATGGTCCGGTGCAGATGCTTCGCTGTGATATTGATGCGCTTCCGATTGTGGAGCAGACCGCGCTTTCGTATCGTTCCAAAACAGAAGGGAAAATGCATGCTTGTGGACATGATATGCATATTGTAGCAGGACTTGGTTGTGCAGTGTTGTTGCAGGAAAATCGAGATAAGCTGCGCGGTACAGTGAAAGTTGTCTTTCAACCCGCGGAAGAGTCTTCTCTTGGTGCGTTGAAAATATTAGAAACGGATATCATGGAGAATGTGGATTTCGTTTGGGGATTCCATGCTGACCCAACGAATGCAGCGGGTGTTATTGGTATTCGAGAAGGTTATGTGACGGCAGCAGTAGATCGCTTTGTGATTACGGTAAAAGGAATTGGTTGTCATGGAGCACATCCGGATGACGGCATTGATCCGATTCTGGTATCTGCGGCGATCGTGCAGGCGTTACAGTCGATTGTAAGCCGGAATGTGAACGCGTTTCATCCGTCCTTGCTCAGCGTAACAAGAATCTGCGCAGGTACGACTTGGAATGTGATTCCGCCGGAAGCGGTTATGGAAGGCACAGTCCGTACGATGGAGCGGGAAGACCGCGTTTTATATGAGAAAAAAGTAAAAGAGATTGCAGAGAAAACAGCACAAGCATACGGTGCAGAGGCAGTTGTCCAGTGGATTGCAGGACCGCCGGCAACTTATAATGATAAAAAAATGGCAGATTTGTGTGAGCAGAAAGCCAAAGAAATGGGCTTTGAAGTGGTATTGGAAGAAAGCTCCATGGGTGGAGATGATTTTGCTTTCTATGAAGAAAAAATACCGGGCTGTTATGTAAAGGTCGGTACCGGAGTAGGACATCCGATACACCATCCGGCATTTGCGGTAAACCCGGAAGTATTGCTGCCAACAGCGAAATATTTGACAGAGATTTTGTTAGGGTAAGAGGTGAATTGTGAATTTGCCTCTTTTTCTTTTTTGAAAAAATTGTAACAAATTCCACAATGCTTCGTCTAACTATTGAAAACATAAGAAAAGAGGTGATATGTCAATGGATTATGAAAAACTTTATAATAGTTATTATATGCAGGTATATTCCTATGTAATGACGATTATGAAGGACTCGTACTATGCCGAAGATATCACGCAGGAAGTTTTCTATAAAGCAATGAAATCGTCGGGGAAGTTCAGAAAAGATTCCAGTGAATCGACTTGGTTGTGTGCAATTGCCAGAAATACATGTATTGATATTTTGCGAAAGCAAAAGAAATATGTGCAGTGGGATGAGATGGAAATTCCGAATCATGAAAATATTGAACAATCGTTGATAGATAAAAATACAGCATTTCAAATTTATCAATTATTACATAATATGGAGGAACCATATCAAAAGGTGTTTCAGTTAAGAATATTTGGAGAACTGGATTTTCGAGAAATTGGTAATATATTTGGCAAGACAGAAAGTTGGGCGCGTGTGACATATCACCGAGCGAAATTAAAACTTCAGGAAAGGATGAAGATAGATGAATGAGATGAATACGATGGATCAATGTCCGGTAATACAAGATCTTCTTCCGCTTTATCATGATGATGTGTGTAGTAAGGAAAGCAGAGAACTTGTAAAGAAACATTTAGAAAATTGTGATATTTGCAGAAGAATGGAAAAAGAATTAGAAAATAATCAAAGTATATTGTCCATTTCTGCGGAGGCGGAAAT
>JAFSHK010000048.1 GCA_017440375.1 Lachnospiraceae bacterium | reverse complement strand
TTTCTCCAACTTTGCAGCAATATCACGGCTGATGATCGCCTCCGGGTGAGCATAGGGTGTATCTAACAGAAAATAGTCCGTGCTTTCCCCAAGAGCAGAAGCCAATCTCAGCAACATGGAAAGAGAGAGCTTACACTGTGCTGTTTCAATATGGCTCAGGTAGTTGTTGGAGCAATTTACCATTGCGCTCAAATCTGCCTGTGTAAGTCCCTTTTCCAAACGGAGTTTGCGAATCCGCTGCCCGATCTTCTCATAATTCACTTCTATCATAACAATCACCACCCTAAGTTTGTCCTCTATATTGTATCGGATGGTGCTTTTTCTTAAAACAAATCACAATGGCATATTGCCATTTTAGTTATAATGATATATAATAAAAATTGCAAATTGCTATAATAGATAGAACGGAAGTGAATTATGAACGACAAAAAAGCTTTACTACTGCGTTTAGGCATAAGTCTATATCAACTCGGAATCAAAGTGGAAACAGCACGACAACGCATGCGAGATTTAGTTAATAGCAGTGTCCCCTATGAATCAGAAGAGATGCAGACAGCGTTGCAGGAGCTTTGGGCGTTAGATTCCCAATGGAGATCATTGGAGGCACAGTATTTGGAATTGCGAAAAGAAATCACAGCTTATTCCTCGTATGATAAGTACGATAATTGATGACTTTTGCTTGAATTCAAGGAAGCTTCGTGTTAGAATGAAGGTACTACACAAATTGAGATGGAACACTTGGGTCGGTTTGTATTTTTTGGTAAAAATGCACGCTCTACTTTGCCATATCCGCTTGAGTGTTCGATTTGTGTGGCAGCAATCGGAGCTATGCATTTTAGTGCACAGCTTCGGATGCGCACATTTTATTTTGGAGGGGTTTATAATGAGGAAGGTAACTGCGCTATTCATGGCAATTATAATGTTGCTCACACTATTACCCATTGAAAACGCATACGCTGCAACAGCAAAAGAAATTCAGGAGTTCTGCAATGGTACGGATTTTTTTGTCGCTGAGGATGGCACGGAGTATTTCATAAATTCGGATGATGAAGATAAGCTGTACCGAATCACACAAACAGGTGCAGAATTAGTATTAGATGAACATATAGTGCTACTTGTTTGTTTAAATACTAATGCTTATCTTGTGGCCTATCGAGATACAAAATGCGTTTTGCTGAAATTCGACACAAAAAATATGTCGTATGAGAAAATATATGACTTTGAATGTTCAGTTAGCAATATTGCGCTAAAGGGCAATAATCTATATTTTATTAACAATGGGATAGCACAAGCTCTCAATTTGGAGAATTTCACTGTAAAAAATGTTTCCGAAAAATCTGTTGATACGCTCTATTTTGATCAGAGCGCGACATTAAAACTGATTGAGAACACATGCGTTCCGTCTGATTTTAGTGGAAGTAAGGATGAAAGTGCCCAACGGTCCGCAAGTAAAAATGTGACATCATATACTCCGAGATTGACTGCTCCGGCCAAAGACAATCCATATTATACTACACTTAATATCTTCCATAATTCCGGATATGGTATGGCACCTAATATCGGAAATTGTACATGTTATGCTTTTGGACGCTCCTATGAGAATTTGGGAGCAGAGCCAAAGTTAAGTCACGGAAACGCCGGAGAATGGTACGACTATAATAAAAAATATGGTTATTATTCTTATGGCGCAACGCCGACGCTTGGTGCTGTTTGTGTTTGGAAGAGTGGCGGCGCAGGACATGTGGCGGTCGTAGAAGTAATTGATGGAAATACAGTGACAACTTCGGAATCGGGTTGGGCATCGTATTATTTTAAAACCGTGACAAGAAACGCTTCTAATTCTAATCTTAGTGCTTCGTCCTATTACTCATTTCAGGGATTTATTTATGTTTTAGGACAAAATGCGGCAACAACCCCTGCTAAGGCCGAAGATCCTTTGGCAAATTTGCCCGACGGCACATATACGCTGGGAGCTCGCGAAAACAGAGGCTATAAGGTCGGTATCGAATCGGGC
>JAFSHK010000047.1 GCA_017440375.1 Lachnospiraceae bacterium | reverse complement strand
GTACGGATATTTTGCACTGGTAACTTTTTTAATTCCGCTGTTTGTCTTCTTGATAAATCTTACTTTTCCATCAACAAACACTTTGTACCAGTTATTTGTCTGACCTAAGGTTAAAAGATTGTCCTCATCATACAGAATGTATTCTGATTTGGTGCTTGGAATATCGTACAGCCTTACCTTCCTCGACAATTTGAGTTCTTTATATGATGCCTTTGCTGTATACCTTATAGACGGCTTCTTCCCGGTAAGAAGGTCTGCAGGTATGTAGCTCTCAAGACCATAATTTTTAATTTTGTAGTATATATTATCTTTGTACTTATATTTCCCCAGCACATTTACCTTTTCACCTTTTCCAAAGACCTGGTAAATGTCAGAATAGTGTTCCTCGCAGCCAAAATATGAAAAGCCTTGCTTTTTCAAATACATTGCTTTGCCGTCTTCTGCTGCGGCAGGCTCTGCAGTCAAAAATACCATAAGCAGCATCAGCAATGCCAAAGCTGCATACCTTCTTGATAGTACTTTTTTAATCATTCATTTACCTTCTTTCTTTGTGGTTAGGTTTAGCCATGTGTGCAAGGATTTCCACTCTTCCTATTTTTTCGATGGAAGTCCTTTTCATTTAGTTTTAATTAGTTTTGCGAAGTATTTGTTGCTATTTATTCGGTTTCTCACGAAAGAAGGCCTTCACAAAATGTAAAGGCCTCTTTATCTTCAGATTTTTTTACCAGTTATAGTTTGTGGATTTTGTTCCATAAGATTCATTGTAATAATCGGTTGTGAAAGCATTTCCTACAGTACTGTTTTTGAAGTAGAAAGTACACATATCCCCGTCTGACGTATAGAAACATTTCGTTCCAAATGTCGGTGCGGTTGTATGTTCAAAGTATACTGAAGTGAGTTCTGTAAGAAGGAACGCAGAGGCTCCAATGGAAGTAACAGAATCCGGAATCGTTACCGATGTTAGGCCTGTACAATTTGCGAACGCAGCGGCCCCAATGGAATTAACAGAATCCCCGATTGTTACCGATGTCAGCCCTGTACAATTCTGGAACGCCCATTCTCCAATAGAATTAGCAGAATCACCAATTGTTATCGATGTCAGGCCTGTACAATTATTGAATGCATATTCTCCAATGGAATTAACCGAATCACCAATTGTTACCGATGTCAGGCCTGTACAACCAATGAACGCACATTCTCCAATGGAATTAACAGAATCCGAAATTACTAATTCAACACCAATTGATAATGAACTATTATTACTTAAAATTGTCCTAAAGCTATTTTCATTAGTGGTGTTTTCAATATCAAATTCATACGTATTCACCAGTTCATCCCAAGAGGCAAGCATAACACCATTTGCGTCATATAATCCTGCTTCTTTCTCTTCAAGAGCTTTTAATCCTACAGTTAATACCACGGTTGCAACCTTCTGGCTTGAGATATCCGCTGTTACAATCCCTGTCTTTGCAGAAAGACTAATTGTTTCAGTCTGGCCAGGCACAATGTCCATATCTGATACAGAAAGCTCACCAGCTGAAAAATCGTGGCTTCCGTATCCCAAATAAAGCTTCTTTGCATTTGCCTGCATGGATTCAAATTCGGAGTCTGAAGGTGCCAGGCTCCATCCGTTTTCTGCAGCAGCTGAAATGCCGGTTACTTCAACAGAACCAATACTTGCATTGTTCTTTACTGTAAGGTCTGATACGATAAGATCTACAGAGCCTGCCTGGCTTGTGAGTGTGATGTTTTCTGATACCGTTACGTCTACGCTGGATTCGGATGCAGACAGCAGCACCGGTACATCTGCAGCAAATGCCGCGGTTGGCATCATGCTAAGGAACAGAGAAAGTACTATAAGAAGTCCCCCTGCTCGGATGTTGGATAGTGTTTTCATTTTTCTTTCCTTTCCGAGGGTATCCCTCTTCACTTTGAATTTTTACTATAAAGACTTTATTTTATATTTCAGCTTCAATCACCGCTTCTTTTTCTTTCCTTGGTACTACGAGTGAAAGGAGCGTGCTGAGAATGCATACGATTATAATAATAAGGCATTCTGGCTTTCGTAGAAACATAATTGCGCTACCAAGGCGCGGTATAAAGCAAATTACGCGGCCAATCAGGTTGCCTTCCGTTGTGGAAATGCCGTCTGATGTTTTATTGGCATCTCCTTTGGTTTCAATGCCTTCTTCAGTGATATTTATTACCCTGTGAACTATGGTAAAATCTTTTGCTTCGTTCTTATAAACGATTACATCCTTCAGAGCAAGTTCGTCATATGCTGCATTCGTATCAACAAATATAAGGCTTCCGGTTGGAAGATTTGGCTCCAT
>JAFSHK010000046.1 GCA_017440375.1 Lachnospiraceae bacterium | reverse complement strand
CATTTATGGCTAGTTGTGCCATAGGAAAAGTGGCAGGAGGAAGAACATGAAAAGATTAAAAAAATATGCAGCTTTATTCTTATGTATTCTGCTGATAACCGGATGTAGCGATAGAAAAAGCAGTGGTGGGAAAGGTGTCGGCACTGCAAACTCTGTCGATAAAGTAATAAGTAATCAGATAAATAATGAAAATAGTAAAACAGAGACAGCGGAAAGTGAGGAGCCTTCAGTCAATGACGAAGCGAATGAAGATACCGAAAGCACAATAAATAGTACAGAAGATGTTCAGAGAACAGAAAGGACAGTTGACTATGACCTGACGCAAATGAGCAGTGATATGGTTTATGCTACTGTATATCAGATGATGGTTGCTCCAAAGGAATATGAAGGAAAAACATTTCGTATTGATGGAAATTTTTATGCAACCTATTATGAAGCTACAAAAAAATATTACTTTTATTGTGTGATTCAGGATGCAACAGCCTGCTGTGCTCAGGGAATGGAATTTGTGTGGGAAGATGGATCACACATTTATCCGGATGAGTATCCAAAAGACAATGCGGAGATTGTAGTTGAAGGAACTTTTGAGACATACAGGGAAGATGGTGATGAAAATTTGTATTGCAGGTTGTCTGATGCAACATTACAGCAGAAAAATTAAAAATGTAAATCTTTTAGTTTTAGGTAGGAAACATGGCAGGAATCTCTAAAGCCCATGTTTCATATAGCAGAGGACTGGTTGAAATTGAATTTTTTTGTAATGAATCTAATTAAGCAGCCTGTATGTAACAAAGCATACTGGCTGCTTGTGGTTATAATTCTAATGCTCATCGTATCTTATCTCCTTATTATTTAATCAATCATCAGTTACAAAAATCAGAAGCATTTCAATCAGTTCACCATGTCACTTTTATTTTGTGTTATACTGTTTTATATATTTTTCTTGCCCTTGTATTTGCCCTTATCAGAGTTCGTAAACACTGATGGGACGATATAACACAAGGGAAACAATAAGGGAAATCTCACCTGCGATAAATCCAGTGTTTTCAAGGGTCTGCGGAGAATTTAATAACAAAATATAACAGTTATTAAATCTCTTAAAACAGGTGAAATCTCAATCGGGCTTTAATTAGCTCATCATATTTTTCTATATTTTTATTAATACTATCTATAATATTTTTTGCAGCCTCTAACATTTGTACCGCTTTATTTTGTTCTTCTATACTCGGACAGGGAATAGGCATATTCAAAAAATCTTTATCAGATATTCTTTCTCTCCTTTTAACACTCCCATTGAACTTTGAAGAATAGTATGCTATTGACTTTGGTGTTCTTAGAACTATTTCTAAATATCGGGGTACAATTTTGCTTTCATTCACTTCCCAGATTTTGTATGCAGGACTTACAATCCCTCTATCTGTTATGTTTTGGATTCCAAAATTTGCCTCATCAATGTGAATTCCTTGAACCAACATCCCTCTCACTACAACTTTATAGTTGACAGTATCTTTTGATGCAATCCGTTTTTTGAACTTTTCATCTTGAAAAACAATTCCTTCACTTTTTGTTATAGAAAGTACAGGATATTCATCATCGCCAGCCCTACTAACCTTAGCAGAAGAAATAACATCTCCTAATAAAACATACTTCATCTATCATCCCTACAAACCTCAATTTATGAGGCCCTTTCTTTTATTTTCCAAGTAACGCTCTAAGTGTCGCAGTTTCCTCTGCTATCTGAGCATTCAATTTATCAATTTCATCAAGAATCTCTTCTGTAGGTGGATATTCTACCGCAACATACTCTGTTTTCTTATACTTATTAATTGAAAGATCATAGTCGTTATCTACAATTTCTTGCTTACCAACTAAAAAGCTCTGCTCTGTTCTATCTCGTGATTCTTCTTTATCCTTATTATGAAATCTTTCAATAATATCAGGAATATCATTGTCCTCAATCGGCTGACGCTTATCATCTAATGTATGTCCATCAGATTTCATATCATAGAACCAAACCTTATCAGTACCACCTGCATTAGTCTTTGTAAAAATAAGAATCGCTGTTGATACTCCAGCATATGGTTTGAATACACCTAAAGGCATTGAAATAACGCCCTCTAAATACTGATTCTCTATAAGTTCTTTTCGAAGATTCTTATGAGCATTTGAGGAACCAAATAAAACTCCATCCGGAACTATACAGGCACATCTTCCGCCTACACGAAGCAAACGTGTAAACAATGCCACAAATAATAGTTCCGTCTTTGTTGTACTGGTAATGGCAGATAATGAATCACTAATATTCTCTTTGTTGAGAGTTCCCTTGAATGGGGGATTAGCAAGAATAAGGTCATATGTATCTTTTACCTGATAATCCTTTGAAACGCTGTCCTGCTTATTTATCTGCGGGTTAGTTACTGAGTGAAGCATAAGGTTCATGCAAGATAATCTACACATAGTTTCATCAGTATCAAATCCTGTAAATGTTTCTGTAGCATATTTCTTCCACTGCTCATCTGTCATTTTACTTCCATAATTACTTCTGATGTATTCTGCACTTGAAATAAGAAATCCTGCAGTACCACACGCCGGATCAAATCTTTGTATCCGGTGTTGGCGCCATAAGTTCTACCATCATATCTCTAATATGTTTTGGAGTTCTAAATGCACCAAGTCTACCTGCTGAATTTAATTTTCCAAGCATATGCTCATATAAATCGCCCTGCATATCCAGGTTTTTAATGTCATTTTCAAATAAGTCCTCTAATCCAACGATAACTTTCTGTAATGCTAGGGGTTCATTAATCTTGAATGTTGCATGTTTTAAGTACCTTGAAAATGCAGAATTCTCATCAGAATTCAAATTAATCAAAAAAACAAATACACGTTCAACAAAATGCTTATGAAGTTCTCTCGCCTCCATACCTTTAAAATTTCTCCAACGTAATGCTTGTTCTTCTTTCGACTCACCAAAAATGTGATTTTGCTTTTCACCTGACAATAATTCAGCTGTTTCGATATCTGCTTCTCTTTCATCAATCTGCTTTGCAAACATAAGATATGTTAATTGTTCTATTACTTCTGTTGGCTGTGAAACACCACCTGCAATAACATCAAGCCATATTTGTTCAATTTTATTTTTTACTGCTGCTGATAACATACTTCTCCTCCTTAAGGCACTTTTTTCTTATACTAGCATCTCATATTACTAGTCCCAAAATCAGGACTTTATATACTTCCCGGACTTAATTCTCTTATCAACCGGTCTTTCTGCATCCACCGGAATTGCCCACGCTTTTCCAAACTTAATAACTCCCGGAACCATTCCTTCATTGCATATAGTTTGAAGTCGTCTTTCCGACAATCCCCATTTAGCCGCAGCTTCTTTTACAGTCATAAATTCCATAGCTCTAATCTCCATAATTTCACTATAAAACGACAATAATTTCACTTCCTATATTATACAGCGGAATACCGCCGAATATCAACAAAATTCTACATAAATTTCGGCGTACAACTCTATACCCTCTCGCGCACTTCTCCCAACAAAAATACCTTTCAGCTAACAGTCCTCCAACCTCGCCAAAAGGTATTTATTTTTAACACCCTATTCTATTTTCTACTTACATGCACATAATTTTCAGCCTTATTTTGTCGATATGTTTTCCTCAAAACAGGCCTCAAATCCGCTTAAAATGGCTATTTCTTAGAGAGTAAACAAACCGTCTCCACATGCACCGTTTGCCCGAACTGGTCCACAGCACGCACTTTCTTCAACTCATAGCCGCCGTCCACAAGAATTCGCAAATCACGCGCAAGCGTTGCCGAATCACAACTGACATAAACAATCTTCTTGGGCTGCATAGCAAGCATTGTTTCCAGACATTTTTCATCACAGCCCTTACGCGGTGGGTCTACCACGATAACATCTGCATATATGCCTTCTTTTTCATATTTCTCCGGTAAAACTTCTTCTGCCTTACCAACATAAAATTCCGCATTCTCAATACCGTTGATGCGGGCATTTTCTTTGGCATCATCAATCGCCTGCGGAATAATTTCTACACCATAAACCTGCTTTGCTTTTTTTGCAAGGAAAAGAGAAATCGTTCCGATACCACAGTACAGATCCCAAACCGTTTCTCCCCCTGTCAGTCCCGCATAAGATAGCGCAAGGCTGTACAGCTTCTCCGTCTGCCCCGGATTGACCTGATAGAAGGAAAGCGGTGAAATACGGAAAGTTACCTTATCTTCTGTTGGCACAAAACCTGCGCCCATATCCACTGCACTTTCATTCTGAGCCACCACATCTTTATCTGCCTCCAAAATCCTGATACTATCCTCTATATAATCGCTGCCCCACAGGGTACGAATTTCTTTTCCCATAATGACATTCGTCTGTTCTGTATTTATGCTGACAGAAATACTTACAATCCTCTTTGCAGTCGTTTCACGTTCCAATGAATTTCTAGCAACATCTGCTTTTTCCTCTGCCAAACTACCAACAGTTCTCGACCACATCTCAGATGAACTTTCAAACACAATTCCCGTCAATTTTTCTATCAGTTTCTCTTCTGCCGGAAGCTTCTTTCCATTGATAACCAAACACACCATAATCTCACCGGAAGCAAAACCGGTACGTATGAGAATATGACGAAGCAAGCCTTTTCCGGTCTTTTCATCATAAGCCTTCACCTTGTTCTCTTGCATATAAGCAAGCACTGCTTCCAAAATCAGTTTGTTTTCTGCAACGCCCAGAGCGCAATCTGTATTTGCAATGATATCATGTGTACGTCCGGCATAAAATCCGGTTATCAGCTTGCCGTTTCTGTCACAACCTACCGGAAATTGTGCTTTGTTGCGATAATGCCACGGCTCGTCCATACCGACAATCGGCTCCATAACAGAATCCACAAAATCTTCCTCGAATTTTCCAATTCGAATTAAATTGTTTCTGACTTTATCCTGCTTAAACGTAAGCTGTCTTTCATAGCTCATTGCCTGAATCTGACAACCACCGCATTGTCTATGAAAAGCGCACTTTGGTTCCACACGAAAAGGAGAAGGCGTTACCACCTTCTCAACTCTTGCATATCCATAGTTCTTTTTCGCCTTCGTAATTTTCGCAAGGACACAGTCACCAATGACAGCATCTTTCACAAACAAAGTGTAACCTTCCACTTTGCCGATTCCCTCTCCGTCATGTCCGATGTCCTCAATCTGCACCGTCACCAAATCATTCTTCTTATATTCCATGTATACCTCTTTGTCTATTCCATTCTCGTTCCAATCAAGTTTGAATCAAATAAGCGATTAAATCCAAGCCATCCCTTTTCGTTCGTGTGTTCCATCAATTCCGTAAATGTCTGTATCTTGGCATCGGTATTGTCCGCAAAATTAAGCGCCATAGCTTCCACAATCGCCGGTTTTTTCGGAGAACCAAACTCATACTCCCCGTGATGCGCCAGAATGCAGTGTTTCAATTCGTTTGCAAGCACAGGTGGAAATCCTTTGATGTCACGAATTTTTTCACCTATCATTTCTACGCCCATAACAATGTGTCCGAGGAATTGTCCATCGTCCGTATAATCATTTTCCGGAAAAAGAGAAAGTTCTTTTGTTTTACCAATATCATGACACATAGCAGCACTGAGCAATAAATCTCTGTTCAAAATCGGATACTGTGTACAGTAAAAGTCGCACATTTTGGTCACACTTAAAGTATGCTCCAATAAACCGCCCACAAATCCATGATGCACGGTTTTGGCTGCAGAAGACTGACGGAATGCTTTGATAAATTTTTCATCCTTTACAAAAAATGCCTGCATTAGTTCTTTCAAATAACTATTCTGGAGACTGTTAATATAGCCTGTCAGTTCCTTCATCATCTCATCAATATTTTTCTTGCTGACAGGAAGATAATCTGCCGGATCATATTCGCCTTCATGACAGCAGCGAATTCTTTTCACATTGACCTGCAAAGCACCCTGAAAGCTGTTGACTTCTCCATATACTTCTATGTAATCCAGTGTATCAAATTCCTCGATTCCGGCATTGTTCGGATCCCAGACTTTCGCATCCAGTGTACCTGTTTTATCTTGTAAAATAACATTTTCATAGGGTTTTCCGTTCTTGGTTACTGCGGACTGTTTATGCTTGCATAAGTAGATATCAAAAACTCTGTCGCCTTCCTTATAGTCCTGAATATATTTCATGTTTACTACCTCTTTCCTAATATTTACTTTATAGGCGATTGCGAAACTCTCAAATTACTTAGATTAAATTGTGCATGATTAACAATTACCTATCTTATTTTATTTATCCTTGCAGAATTCTGCATATAAAATCATTGCTCCCCTAAAGTCACTTCCACTACCATCTCGTGGTAAGTATCAACACTCTGTCGCATCAACGTCACATTAATGAATTCACCCGGAGTTCCATTATACAATACATTCAGCAACTCGTTATAGTTCGTAACCGGTATGTCTCCGATTTGAACGATAACATCTCCACTTTGGATACCTGCTATCATGGCAGGAGAATCCATTTCAATCTCTTTGATATATGCGCCGCGAGGTATACCGGACTCGACAGCCACCTCTTCCGGTACATCAGTTCCATGTACTCCCAGATAAGCGCGAGGTTTATTATTGGATAATTTCTCAATTGTTCTTTTCAGTTCAGAAATCCCATAAGCAGAAACTAAATTCGCCCTGTCTTCACTATTATAAGAATTATCAATAATGCCAATAACCATTCCTTGTAAATTCACGATAATACCGGTTGCATTTTTGCTTCCATAAATGTCCGTTGTAATCAATTTATAGGAAGAATCCGGTTCATCAATCAGCGTACCGACAGAAGTAATCACACCATAACATACAGAACCGCTTGTTCCAAGCGGACTGCCCAGCGCCATAATCGGCGAACCAAGTAAATCACTGGCATTAGAACTTCCCAGATTCGCAATATTGATGATATCCATTGTTTCTTCTTCAATTGACAATAATGGCACGGACAAAATTGCCAGTCCGGTTATCGAATCCTTCTGAATTAACTCGGCTTCTGCCTGTTTTTGATCACAGAAGGTAACTACAATGCTTTCTGCATCTTTGATACTGTCAGCATGTACCAGAACCAAAATCGAACGCCCATTATTGGCAACCATTACCCCGGAAGTCATTGCCTCATTTTCGTATGTGTTATTAAACCAATCCACATCGGAAGTAACTCCGGTAACTGTTACCAAGCTTCGGCTTACATCCTTCGCAAGAAGCGCTAAATCTTCATAAACCATCTCGTATTCTTCCATACCGAACTGCACCTGAGAAAGCAATTCTTCAATCTGCTCGTCTTCCAGTTCCACTGCTTCGCTTTCTTGCTCCACAGCCTCTTCTGTCAACATATCTTCCGGATTCATTTCTTCTGTTACGGTTTCTTCCGGAAATTGCACCTGTTGCGCTTCCTCTTCCGGATATAACCAATTATTGATAACCGGTTCTAAAAGCAAAAAAGTAACACAGGCTATGATACCGAATACTACCGCCATGACAGCCGTTATCATTGTTCGACGCAATAACTTTTTTTTATTCACCGGTTTTTGTTTGATTTTCTCCCGCAGAAATTCTGACTGGACAAAAGGTGTATATTCTGCCTGTTCTTTCACTTCACCCTCGAAAGACTTCATTTCGGGGGACATTTCTTTTTTATTCTCTTCCATGAAAAACTCCTAACCTAACAACTTCTGCAACTTGATACAAAAGTGTCCACATACGTTTAAGTATATCTTTTCCGTAGTAAATTTACAACCTTTATGATATGATATTTCTATGAGCATCTGCTAAACCAGACAGGAATAAATTGACTGCTTGCAGGCAAATTTATTCATGACTGGTTTAATTGGGCGACAGCCCTCAGCGAGAGAATGCTAATTCTCGAGCTGGCAGATGCGGAGCAGAAACGAGGTTTTTTATGAACAGCAAAGTATTACGTGTTTTAGAATATAACAAAATTATTGAACAATTAACCGAAAAGGCAACATCCGAACCGGGCAGAAAACTCTGTACAGAGCTTGTCCCTATGACGGATTTGGAAGCCATTAACCATGCGCAGGAAGAAACTGCCGATGCACTGAGTCGTCTTTTCAAAAAAGGTTCTACCTCTTTTGGCGGTAACAAGGACTTGGGATTTTGTATCAAATCGTTGGAAATCGGAAGCGTTTTATCCATTTCTGAGCTTTTGAAAATTGCTGCATTACTTGAGAATGTAAATCGCATTAAAGCATATGGCCGAAGCGACAGGGATGATACGCCAGCCGATTCACTTGACGAGTATTTTGATGGACTCGAACCACTTACGCCGCTTGCAAACGAGATTCGCAGATGTATTTTGTCTGAGGATGAAATTGCCGATGATGCAAGCCCGACTTTGAAGCATATCCGACGCAGTATAGCGTTAACAAATGACAAAATTCATTCGCAGCTTACTTCTATGATTAACGGCTCTTACCGCACCTATTTGCAGGATGCGGTTGTTACAATGCGTAATAATCGGTATTGTATTCCGGTCAAGGCAGAGCACAAAGGACAGGTACCGGGTATGGTACATGACCAGTCTTCTACCGGTTCCACTTTTTTCATTGAGCCGGCTGCCGTCGTAGCCTTGAATAATGAATTAAAAGAGCTTGCGCTAAAGGAGCAGGAAGAAATCGAAGTGATTCTTGCCGATTTAAGTGCACAGGCAGGTGAGCATACCGAAGCACTGACAACCAATCAGAAACTTATGACAACGCTGGATTTCATTTTTGCCAAGGCTTCTCTTGCCATGGAACAAAATGCAGCAAAACCGCTTTTTAACACAGAACATTATATCCGTATTCGTCAGGGTAGACATCCGCTTCTTGAGAAGAAAAAAGTAGTTCCGATTGATATTCAGCTTGGTACGGATTTTGACTTATTAGTGATTACCGGTCCTAATACGGGTGGTAAGACGGTTTCCTTAAAGACAGTCGGTCTTCTTACTTTGATGGGTCAGGCAGGACTTCATATTCCGGCACTGGACCGTTCGGAATTGTCTATTTTTACAGAAGTTTATGCTGATATCGGCGATGAGCAAAGTATTGAACAGAATCTTAGTACTTTTTCTTCTCATATGACTTCGATTGTTTCGATTTTACAGAAAGCCGATGCGGATTCACTCTGTCTTTTTGACGAATTAGGTGCAGGAACCGACCCGACAGAAGGTGCCGCTTTGGCAATTGCTATTTTGGATTATCTGCACAATCGTGGCATCCGTACGATGGCAACGACTCATTACAGCGAGTTAAAAGTTTACGCACTTTCCACTTCTTTTGTGGAAAATGCATGCTGTGAATTTGATGTGGAAACACTTCGACCAACTTACAGATTGTTAATTGGTATTCCCGGTAAAAGTAATGCCTTTGCCATTTCTTCGAAACTGGGCTTGCCGGATTATATTATTGAGGATGCGAAAAAGCACATAACGCAGGACAAAGAAAGTTTCGAAGATTTATTATCCGATTTGGAAAACAGCCGAATCACCATCGAAAAAGAACGTTTGGAAATCGCTTCTTACAAAGAAGAAATCAAAACCTTAAAAGAGCGTCTGGAATCCAAACAAGAAAAAATCGACCAGTCCAAGGAACGTATTTTGCGAGAAGCCAACGAAGAAGCAAGACAGATTTTGCAGAGCGCCAAGGATGTAGCTGACGAGACAATTCGTACTTTCCAGAAAGCCGGAACCAATTCTTCCATGAAGGATCTGGAGAAATCCCGCCAGAAAGTACGTGACAAAATTTCCGAGAAAAATGCAAAACTAACTTTAAAATCAGATAAACCGACTCATAAATTGTTGAAACCGAACCAGATAAAGCTGGGCGACTCTGTCAAAGTAGTTTCCATGGGATTGAAAGGAACCGTAAACTCTCTACCGGATAGAAACGGTAAATTATTTGTACAATGTGGTATCATTCGTTCCCAAGTCTCTTTGAATGATTTGGTTCTAATTGATGAAGATACTGTAACCACCGGAAAAATGCAGCGGACCAATTCCGGCAAGCTGAAAATGTCCAAGTCCTTCTCCATTTCCACAGAAATCAATCTACTCGGAAAAACAGTGGACGAAGCAATTTCCGAACTGGACAAATATTTGGATGATGCCTATCTGGCACATCTGCCGAGTGTCCGCATCGTACACGGAAAAGGTACCGGTGCACTGCGTAAAGCTGTACAAGATTATCTGCGCCGCTGCAAATATGTCAAAACTTACAGACAGGGCGAATACGGCGAGGGCGATGCCGGAGTTACCATTGCGGAATTCAAATAGAAAGGCAGGTTTTTTATGGTAAGCAAACAGAAAATTTTAATTGTAGACGATGACAATAATATTGCAGAACTCATTTCTCTTTATTTGACAAAAGAGTGTTTTGAAACCATGATTGTCAATGACGGAGAATCTGCTCTTACTGCGGTAGAAAGTTTTGAACCGAATTTGATGCTTTTGGATTTGATGCTTCCGGGCATTGATGGCTATCAAGTTTGTCGTGAAGTACGGAGCAAATCCTCTCTGCCGATTATTATGCTTTCTGCAAAAGGTGAGGTTTTTGATAAGGTACTCGGTTTAGAACTCGGCGCAGATGATTATATGGAGAAACCTTTTGACTCCAAAGAACTTGTTGCCAGAGTCAAAGCAGTACTCCGTCGCTATAAACCGGTAGTCGCTGCACCGGTTGCTCCGGATATCAAATGTGTGGAATATCCGGATCTGGTTATCAATCAAACCAATTATTCCGTTATTTATATGGGAAAAACGGTAGAAATGCCGCCAAAAGAATTAGAGCTTCTCTATTTCCTTGCAGCTTCTCCGAATCATGTTTTCACAAGAGAACAGTTGCTGGACCAAATTTGGGGCTATGAATACATCGGCGATACTCGTACCGTAGACGTACATATTAAACGTTTGCGCGAGAAAATCAACGATCACGATAAATGGCGTATTGCTACTATCTGGGGCATTGGCTATAAATTTGAAACCAGAACTTAAAACAAAACAGAAATATCCGTGCTTCTAAGCAGGCAAGAAAGGCACTATTTACATGCGCAAGACTCTCTATCTCAAGTTCATTGTTGCATACATTATTTTCGGCTTCTTCGGCTTTATTGTGGTTGCCACCTTTGTATCCAACATGACTTTGGATCATTTGAAAAAAGAAAAAGCAGATACTCTTTATCGGGAAGCAACAATGATTGCTAATTCCTATGCAACCGACTTGTACAACAACGAAACGACTCTGGATGCGGTAAAAGACCAATTAGATGCATTAGATACTTATCTGGATTCCTCTATTTGGATTATCAATCCATCCGGACGTATGGTTTTGGATTCTTCCAAACCAATGAATGTAGAAACTGAGGTTGTGATTGCAAACTTTGACCCGACCGTAACTGCCGGCTCTTATTATACAATTGGAAATTTTTTTGATACCTTTCAGGAAGATATGCTCAGTGTTTTCGCGCCCATTACTTCTGATTTCAAAGTAAAAGGTTATGTCGTTATTCATACTTCTATGAGCAATATTCAGGCTGCCTCTGACCGTATGTTGAATATTTCTTATATTATGTTAGTTATTTTATTTTTGTTATCTTTGATTATCTTAATCTTTTTCACAGAAATGGTATATATCCCGTTGCGGAAAATTACGGAGGCCACGGAGCAATATGCCAGCGGTAATATGCACTATGAGTTTTCTGTAGAGAGTGAAGACGAAATGGGATATCTGGCTGCTTCTTTATCTTATATGGCAAGCGAAATCGCCCGTGCGGAAGACGATCAGAAGAAGTTTGTTGCTAACGTTTCCCACGACTTCCGTTCGCCGCTCACCTCCATCAAAGGTTATCTGGAAGCAATGATAGACGGAACGATTCCGCCGGAACTGCATGAGAAATATTTGACAATTGTTTTAAACGAAACCGAACGTTTAACAAAATTAACAAACAGTCTTCTGACTTTGAACAACCTGAATATGAAGGGTATGTTATTAGACAAAACAGATTTCGATATCAATACGATTATCCGCAATGTTGCCGCTTCTTTTGAAGGAACATGCAGACAGAAAACCATTGGTATTGAGCTTGTTTTAACCGGTGATGAGATGTTTGTTACGGCTGATATGGGTAAAATTCAACAGGTACTTTATAACTTACTCGATAATGCGATTAAATTCAGTCACCAGAATTCTGTTATTAAATTAGAAACTACGGAAAAGCATAATAAAATTTTCATCAGTGTGAAAGATTCCGGAATCGGCATCCCAAAAGATGAACTGAAGCTTATCTGGGATCGATTCTACAAATCCGATTCCTCCCGTGGAAAAGACAAAAAAGGAACCGGATTAGGTCTTTCCATTACGAAAGAAATCATCCGATCCCATGGTGAAAATATTAATGTTATCAGTACGGAAGGCGTAGGAACAGAATTTATCTTCTCCTTACCAAAATCCGATATGGAAGACGAAGACTAGCGGGAATTCCAATGCAGTCTATGAAGTTCTCCTTCTAACTGCATATTGCTGAAATTGTTCTGGCGAAGTGCTTCATACAGCACAACCGCAACAGAATTGGATAAATTGAGAGAACGAATTTGATCCAACATCGGAATTCGGATGCAGTTCTCCTCATTATCCACCAGAATCTCTTCCGGAATTCCTGCACTTTCTTTTCCAAACATAATGAAATCGTCCGGTCCGAAATCCACTTCTGTGTAAACTTTCTTAGCTTTGGTTGTTGCCATCCAGACTTTGGCATCCGGATGTTTTTCTTGAAACTCTTTATAGTTCATGTATCTTGTCACATCCAAATGTTCCCAATAGTCCATTCCGGCACGTTTGATGGATTTTTCATCCAGCCGGAATCCTAACGGCTCAATCAGGTGCAGACTGGTTCCTGTTGCTACACAGGTTCTGCCGATATTTCCTGTATTTGCCGGAATCTCCGGCTGATGTAATATAATATGCATCGTTTTTCCCTTTTTATTTTTCCTTGCGAAGTTTCTCTACAAAATTTGCTAATTTTTCAATTGCAATTTTCAAATTCTCTAATGAATAAGCATAGGAGATACGAAGGAAACCTTCTCCGCAATCACCAAATGCCGTACCCGGTACAACTGCAACTTTTTCTTCCATCAAAAACCGGGTTGCAAATTCATCACTTGTCATACCAAACTCTTTGATACATGGGAATACATAAAATGCACCAAACGGTTCAAAACATTCTAATCCCATTTCTTGGAAAGCATACAACAAATATCTTCTTCTTTGGTTATATGCATCTCTCATCTCTTCCACGTCGTCATCACCGTTGCGCAGTGCTTCTACTGCTGCATACTGGCTTGTAGTTGGTGCACACATAATAGCAAACTGATGAATTTTGGTCATCTGTTCAATGATTTCTTTCGGTCCGCATGCATAACCAAGTCTCCATCCGGTCATAGCATAGGCTTTGGAGAAACCATTGATTAAAATGGTTCTTTCCTTCATACCAGGAATTTCAACAATAGAAACGTGTTTTTCTTTGTATGTAAGTTCCGAATAAATTTCATCAGAAATAACAAAAAGGTCATGCTTTTCAATTACTTTCGCAATCGCCTCTAAATCCTTACGCTCCATAATGGCACCGGTCGGATTATTCGGGAATGGAAGAATCAAAATCTTGGTTTTCTCTGTAATCGCTTCTTCCAATTCTTCAGCTGTCAGACGGAATTCATTTTCTGCCTTTAGTTCAATGATAACCGGCACACCGCCTGCTAATATGGTACAAGGCTCATAAGATACATAACTCGGCTGTGGAATCAATACTTCTTCTCCCGGATTTAACATCGCACGCAAAGCAACATCAATACCTTCGGAACCTCCGACTGTAACAAGCACTTCTTTCATCGAATTATATGCTACGCCCTGTCTTCTTTTCAAATAATTACAAATCTCTTCTCGCAATTCCTTCAATCCGGAATTGGAGGTATAGAAAGTACGTCCTTTTTCGAGGGAGTAAATACCCTCATCGCGAATATGCCATGGTGTATCAAAATCCGGTTCACCTACACCGAGGGAAATAGCATCCGGCATCTCACTTACAATGTCAAAAAACTTACGAATACCGGATGGTTTAATTTCTACAATTTTATCTGCTAACGGATTTCTCATGGTGTCACCTTCTCTCTTGTATCTTCATCTTTCTTAGCAAGAATTGTTCCGTGGTCTTTGTATTTTCTCAAAATGAAATGTGTTGCTGTGCTAAGAACACTGTCCAAAGTAGATAATTTATCTGATACAAAGCTGGAAACATCTTTAATTGTTTTTCCTTCCAACGTAATTAATAAATCATATCCGCCGGAAATCAAATATACAGAATTAACTTCCGGATATTTGTAAATTCGTTCTGCCATATGGTCAAATCCCTGACCACGCTGAGGTGTCACCCTTACTTCAATTAAAGCAGTCACTTTATCAACAGAAGTCTTCTCCCAGTCAATCATTGTATGATATCCGCAAATAATGCCTTCGCTTTCTAATGCTGCTAATTCATTCACGATATCGATTTCTTCTACACCCATGATAACTGCCAGTTCTTTTAAATCAATCCGGCTGTTTTTCTCAATAATAGATAACAATCTTTCTCTCATAACAATATACCTATTCCTTTCTTTCTGCTAATTGATAGAATGAATCCGGTTTCGGCGGTTCTAAGAAACGTTTCTCATCTTCATTAAAAAGCACTCTGTCATTTCCGTCCGTTGTCTTTCCGACAATCACCGCCGGAATGCCTTCTCTCTCTAATGCCGCAACAAGACCGGTTCCGTCCTGTGTTGTCATCAGAAGGCTTCCTCCTGATAGAAGTTCATAAGGGTTTAAGTCAAAAAACTCACAAATTTCTATCGTCTCCTGCCTAATAGGCAATTTCTTCAAATCGATTTCCAGTCCAACGCCAGCTCTCTGTGCCAGTTCCCACAAAGCAGCAAAAATTCCGCCCTGCGAAACATCATGCATACCGCAAACGCCGGACTTAAGGGCGGTGGCGGCCTCCGGTATCACCGAGAGGAACTGCTCAAACTCCATCGCCTCATCTATCATTCTGACCGGATATCTCGTAAGCAAAGCATCCTTACACTCTTTTGCTGCTCTTACTGTTCCTTCCAGTCCAATCCACTTACTAACCACTACGTCCTGTCCGGGCTCTACTGCTCGTGTGTCAGACAGATTATCGGATTCCTTTCTACCGACTCCCGTTACTGTCACAACAGGTTTATTGACTGCTTTCGTTACTTCGGTATGACCGCCCATAATTTGTATATTCAGAGTTTGACAAATTTCTTCTGCCCGACTCATCATCATTTGCAATTGTTTTTCTTCGCATTCTTCCGGCAACATACAGGACAACATAACGCCAAGCGGTTCCGCCCCGGTTACTGCAATATTATTAACCGCTTTATGAATACTATATACGGTAATATCTTCCATCGGAGCGCTGACAGGATTAGTCGAAAGTACCAACTTCTCGTCTTTGGAAAATGACAAAATGGCGCAGTCTGTCCCTATGCCTGCGCCACATAAAATTTCTTTTCTTTTGTATTTTATCCGTTTTAAGATAGAGCGCACAAGTACACTCTCTGAAACTTTGCCATTTTTCATAGTAATAGCCGCCTGTCTGAAATCTAACGTTCTTCTCTTATTGTGCCGGAGCCGGCTGCTGTGCCGGTGTTGGTGGAGGTGTTTGCTGCTGTGCCGCCGCGTCTGCTGCTGCCTGTGCCGCTGCTGCATCTGCTGCCGCCTGAGCTGCTGCTGCATCCGCCGCCGCTTTGTATGCCCCCGCTACTGCTTTGACCTGATCCACATTGTTGGTTGCAACTGCCGCCATAATCGCTTCATAAGCTACTGGATCTGCCGTTGCTATTCCAACAGTTGCACTTCTTGGTGCTTTATTATACACACTGCTGTTGACCTGCTCTCTGCTGACTTCCACACCATCAACCATTACAACTTTCCACAACTGTGCTTTATAACCGATATGCGCAGACTGTACGGAGCAATAACCTACCGGTTGTGTTGCATCCGTATAAATCACTTCGGTGTCCGGTGCTATTCTTTCCAACACAACACTTTCATAGCGAACCTCTCGGTTGCTGTCTCTTGTTTCTACACCATAGATATTGAAGGTAATCTGCTTCTCCGGTGTAGTAATACCTTCTATATAAATAGGATGATCTGTATTATTTACGAATTTAAAATCTTTTCCGGAAGATTCCGCAATTGCAGCATCCGCCGAAGGATCAACATAGGTAACAATCATAGAATGATTGTATCTTTCCACAACTTCAAGCTCTGCATTCAAAACCGCATTATATAGTGTAGTAGAAACCTGACAAATACCACCGCCTAAACTATCCACTACCTGACCATTCAAATAAGAACCTGCCATATAATATCCATTTGCTTGTGTAAAAGGTGCAACTGCCTCATAAGCAGAAAACTCTTCTCCCGGATATAATGTACGTCCGTTAATCAGGCGACAACCATTTGTTACATTCGCACTTCTGGAAGAACCGGAAGTAGAAAAACTGGTGGTAAATGTTCCCAACACATCCTTCACCTGAGACAACTCTTCTACGCTGCCTTGCGGTTCTTGCACTGTCACAACTAAATCAATCTCACAACCGGAACCATTCCAACTATTAACCAGATAATCATAAACCGCATTTGTAGAAGCTTCGGTATCCACAACGATACCAGTCTGTCCTTCTGTAATCTGGAATGCATCATTTACCCTTGTTAAAGTTGCATTCACCGCTTCCTGATTATACTGAGCACCCTGCTCTTCAATTAAAGATTTAATTTTTTCCTTATCAAAATCGAAGCTGACTTTATAAACCTTATTTGCATATTCTAGATCCTTCAATGCTTTGTAACACTGTACAATATTGCCATCTTTGCCAAGTCCTGCTGCTTCATCAATAATCTCCGGATTACCCCATGTCATACCAATTTCGGATGCCGTTGTTACAATCGAATGATCATCTATTGTACGTAGAGTAATCTGCGCATTGGCAAAAGAATCTACAAAAGCCTGCACTTCTTCTTTCGCTTCTGACACAGTCTTTCCGGAAAGATTAATATCATTCACATAAATACCGGATTCAATTCTCTCATCCTCTTTCGCTTCTGCTGTCATGTCAAATGAGAAAATGCTGATGCATAATGCCACTACTACCGACAACTTCTTCCACATCTTAATCATAGCATTCCTTCCTCTCCGTTTCGTTGCTTCCCCAGAGAAAATATGATACACTTAATTCTAGTTATGCAACAGTTGCCACTAAAAGCGGTACTACCATTGCAAGAACTAACAAAATAATAATAATCGATGAAATAATTCGTCTTGATTTTTTATTATGCCAAGAAAACATAACCGAAAACCTCCCTGCTTACTGAAAGGATATTATATATGAAATTCCCCTTTTTTGCAAGTTTTATCGTCTTCATCATATGGCTCACTTATGAGCTTGCTAAACACAAACGTATGGATGCCGAAATCGAGCGTGCCTTCTGGGAAAAAGAGCGTCAAGCTAATAATACCAGACGACAGCCCTTAGATGATTTGGAATATATTACTATTCCATTTGAACAACTTCCGGTGGACTTATTAGCCGATGACGAACAGGTTGCCGATTATCTTCGCACATTGAAATTCATCAGTGAGTCTCCGATTGTCAATTTCACAGGTATCACCAATACAGATTTGAAGCTACAATATGGTGCTCCTAATATTGATTTACTGACACGTTATGATCAGAATTATACAACTCTCGTCAGGACTTTAAATCAATGGGCATCCTACTTATACGACAAAGGATTTTCCAAAGAAGCGAAAGGCATTCTGGAATTTGCAATTTCTACCAGAAGCGATGTGAGCGGCTCCTACAAACTTCTATGCAAAATTTATAACGAAGAAAATACTCCTGACAAAATCAAGGAATTATACCCGATTGCCGAGTCGTTAAACTCCGTCATGAAGAATACTATCGTCCGTATTCTACAAGAAGCTGAGAAATAATTCGGCTCGCTTCGTTACGGGTAAGCTTTTCCACTTCATACTCTACTTTTATTTTATGCTTGTCTATTAATTTATATAACTGTTCTTTCTGCGGTATCGTAATAGGCGTTTCTCTTTTTGCCTGATACAGCAGAGGAACAGGATAAAAATCCTTCTCATTTCCTTCATAAAAAAGTTCTGTTAACTTATCGTACAACATAGCAGTTGCTTTGGCATCTGTGAGTGCTCGATGTGCACTATGTTCAATTCCAAAATGATTACATAGAAATCCCAAGCTTCTGCTTTCTAAGTCTGGCAAAAATTTTCGCGCTATTTTCAAGGTATCAATACCCTTTTTTTCAAAAGATAGCTTCTGATTCACCGCCGCCTTTTTTACAAAGGAATAGTCAAACAAAATGCTGTGCCCAAGCAGAATATCTTCCCCGATAAAATGAAGCAGCTCCGGAAGTACCTCTCCAATTTCCGGTGCCTCCCACAGCAGCTCATCCCGGATTCCGGTCAATTCCACAATCCGTTCCTCAAGTTTCACACCCGGATTTACAAAGGTTTCCATCTGTCCTACAATTTTTCCGTCTGAAACCTTAATGGCTCCGATTTCTATAATTTTATTTTTCTTCGGGTCAAGTCCGGTTGTTTCCAAATCCAGACATACATACGAGTTGATTCGTTCCATGTTCTTCCTCATTCACCGCGTTTCTTATAATCAGCGCACTGCTCCTGTAAAAAGCACTCTTCACACTTCGGCGTCGGTGCCTTACAAATCTGCCGTCCATGCGTAATAATCTGGATATTCCAAAGAATCCAATGGTCTTTCGGCAGAACCTTCATCAATTCCTGTTCGACTTTCACCGGATCGTCCTCTTTCGTCAGACCTAGCTTCTTGGAAATTCTTTTTACATGGGTATCTACTACAACACTCGGTTCGTGAAAAATATTGCCACGTATGACGTTGGCTGTTTTTCTTCCAACTCCGGCTAAAGAAGTCAAATCCTCAATGGAACTTGGCACTTCCCCGCCGAACTTGTCTCGCAAATCCTGACAGCAGGCTATAATATTTTTGGCTTTATTATGATAAAAACCGGTGGAATGAATATCCTTCTCCAGTTCTTTCAAATCAGCGTTGGCAAAATCATCAATGCTTGTATATTTCTGAAATAAATCCTTTGTCACAATATTGACTCTTGCATCGGTACACTGCGCACTTAACATGGTGGCAATTAAAAGCTGCCATGCATTCTCGTGATTCAGATAACAAACATATTCTGTTCCATAATGCTCATCCAGTAAATCCAAAATCGCTTTTGTATGCTTTGTCATAAAATCTCTCCATCCACTACAATATATCTTGCTTCGTAAGTCAATGCATCCCTGCTTAGATAATCAAATAATACCATACATGGTTTATCCAGTTTTTGCATCTTCTTGGAAATATCATCTTCCCAGACCGGATAATCAAAAATTTCCATATGGGTCATTTTGCTCATCTGTCTGCTATCATAATTTTTGTACTCTGTCAGATAGCAAAATTCATCTGCTTCCTTCTCATAAAAATCCCGAACCTGCTCCTTAAACGGTACCAATTCTCTTGCAAAATTCGGTCTGCTTTTCGCATTCTCGCGTAAGTATAAATCAAAAGTCAAAGCCTGTCGAATCAAATCTTCTTTATCTGACAATTCAGTACTCATGGCAAAATCCAAAAGCACCTGATAGCGATAGCTTCTGGCAGGCGAAGCTAGGAAATACCCTTTTTCCTGATAAAAATCAGCCAGACTGCGGTACATCGCAAACGCATCCCGAAAAACAGTCTGTAAAATTGGCAATGTATGAGTAAACTGATTGCTGTTATAATACAACTCTACCATTTCTTCCACCTGTTTTAAAAGCAACATCTTATCATATGGGAGCCACTTCGTAGAAAGCACTTCATACGGCGGTGTATCCAAATATTTCATTTCATAATCTAGCGCTCTCTCCTGCATATAGGCACCCTTCAAAATCTTCAGAAATCCTAATTGCAGTTGCTCCGGTTCCATGCTGTAAACTTCATTAAAAGAGTTTATGAAACTCTCATAATCCTCATAAGGCAATCCGGCAATTAAGTCCAGATGCACATGAATATTATGTCCTGCCCGAATTTTCTCCACTACCTTCCGCAGTTTTTCCGTATTCGTAGTCCGTCGAATTTCCTGCAAAGTGGTAGGATTCACAGTCTGCACTCCAATTTCCATCTGTGCCAGTCCCGGTCGCATCTTCGCAAGAATCTCCATTTCTTCCTCCGAAATAATATCTGCTTCAATTTCAAAATGAAAATTGGTAACACCATTGTCATGCTCTAGCAAATATTGCCAGATTGCCTTTGCATGCTCATGATTACAATTAAAAGTTCTATCAACAAACTTCACCTGTTTCACTTTGTTATCAAGGAAAAACTGCAGTTCCTTTTTCACAATTTCAATATTGCGCAATCGAACCTTCTTATCAATAGAAGAAAGACAGTAACTGCAACGATACGGACAGCCTCTACTACTTTCATAATAAATAATCTTATTTTCAAACTGCCCCAAATCTTCATATAAAAACGGTAGCTTGGAAATATCCGTCAGTTCACGCGGTTGAGTGTGCACAATGTCTTCAGCGGATTTCCGGCTTGCTGACAACTGACTGCTCTCTCTGCCTAAAAATTCTTGTTTGCGGTACACAATGCCGTTGATTTCATCCAGCTTTATTCCGGATTTTCCATAATACTGTGTAAGCTCATAGAAGGTTTCTTCCCCTTCACCTATCATAATGCCTTTTACCATAGAATATTTCTGCAAAAGTTCATCCGGATTATAAGAAACCTCCGGTCCGCCAAGCCACAATTCTACTTCCGGCAGCACCTTAGGCAATTCCGGAAGAAGGCTGCTTACCATACTCCAGTTCCAGATATAGCAGGAAATTGCAATTACATCCGGTTTCCTCTTATAGATATCTGCAAGAATCTCCTCCCTGCGATTATTAATTGTATACTCGGCAATTTCTATTTCCGGAAAATACTGTGTTTTACTCTCCGCCGCTTCCAGCGCATATGCACGAAGACTGTACACTGCCGGATTGGAATGTATATACTTTGCATTGATTGCTGTTAAAAGAATTTTCATAATTCTTAATTCCTCTTTATTTTAACTTATCTATTAATCTTTTTTCTTATATTTCTCTGTCCATTATATCAGATTTCCATAAACTTACCACATACACTATTGTTTCTGTTCCTTTCCAATTTTGACATTCTTTTTTTATTTCTCTTTTTTTAAAATATTCCGTTGTAATTTATTGTCAAGTACAATTTTTCCCGATTTTTCTACATTTTTTGCATTTCTAGCCATACGCTCGTATGCATCAGCGAATAAAGATTCCAAACAGAATATTTGTATTAAAAATTGGAATACTTTTCGTCAAAAAAAAGCATACAATAGAAGAAAGGATGCAACAGATGAAAACTAGAATTAAAGAGTTACGATTGGAAAAAAAATTAACACAAAAAGTTTTGGCTGAGTATCTTGGCGCAAATCAGACCACACTCAGCAAAATTGAAAACGGTACAAGTACACCGGATGCCATGCTCTTAATTGATTTATCGCGTTTTTTCCGTGTGTCTACCGACTACATTCTCTATCTTTCTGATGAGCGTACAAATGCAGATTCTCTGCTCGCAGATAATATGCATAATCTGAAGAAATATCAACGTCTCATATCCTTATACCAAAAAATGAACAACAAACAACAAGGCGATTGCTACACCTTTCTTTGTAGTATGCTTGGGGTTTCTGATGAAATATAATTTTCGACATATTTTATTTCACATGTCTACAGATATATTCTATCTGTTTTCCGCAGTTACTCTGCGTGTCTAAAAAAATGTGGAGGACCTCATGGTTCCTCCACATTTCATTTTATATAAAAAGTTATTTGAAAAAAAACAATTGCAATTTTACGTATTACTCATTTAAGAAAGTAACAAATCTGTCAAACGCTGCCATACCTTCTTCTGTTCTCTTATAAACACCGGCATCTTCCAAAACTTTCATAAAGACATCTCCGATTTCCTTATGAAGAATGTCCATAATTGTATCTTCGTTCACGTCACTATAATTTGGCAAGAAAGCGTCTACCCAGTCAGCGTGTTTCTCTAATACTTCATCTTTTCGAATGTCAGCTTCATCCAGAATTGCCTGTGCAAGCTGCTCCATTTCACCTTTTAATCTGGCAGGTAGTACTGCAAGACCCATAACCTCAATCAGACCGATATTTTCCTTCTTAATATGATGCAGTTCTGCATGCGGATGATATACTCCGAGTGGATGCTCTTTCGTTGTAATGTTGTTTCGAAGTACCAGATCCAGTTCATATTTATCACCGCGTTTTCTGGCAATCGGAGTGATAGTATTATGAGGCTCACCATCTGTTTCTGCAAAAATGAATGCTGCCTCGTCCGTATATCCTCTCCATGCTGCTAAAATCACATCTGCTAACGCAATCAATCTGTCAGTATCTGTCGCAGAAATACGAATAACAGACATTGGCCAGTTTACAATTCCGGCTTCTACATCCTCAAAACCTTTTATGGTGAAAGTTCTCTCTACTGGTGCTTTTGCCATAGCAAACTCATAATGTCCGCCTTGGAAATGGTCATGGCTTAAAATAGAACCTCCTACTATCGGCAGGTCTGCATTGGAACCCACGAAGTAATGTGGGAATTGTTTTACAAAATCAAACAATTTACAGAAAGTATCATGTTCAATCTTCATCGGAATGTGTTTGGAGTTAAACACGATACAATGCTCATTATAGTATACATATGGAGAATACTGGAATCCCCACTGGCTATTATTAATTGTAACCGGAATAATTCTATGGTTCTGTCTTGCGGGATGATTTACCCTGCCGGCATAACCTTCATTCTCTACACAGAGTAAACATTTCGGATAACCACTCTGTTTGGCATTCTTCGCTGCTGCAATGGCTTTCGGGTCTTTCTCCGGTTTTGATAAATTTATTGTAATATCCAGATCACCGTATTTCGTTGTAGAAATCCATTTCTGGTCTTTCTTAATACGATATCTTCTGATATAGTCCGTGTCCTGACTTAATTTATAGAAATAGTCTGTAGCTTCTTTCGGGCTTACTTCGTATTTCTCATGGAAGGTCTTGATTACTTCACTTGGTCTTGGCACAAGCATACTCATGATTTTCGTATCGAACAAATCACGATATACAATGCTGTTTTCTGTCATAATTCCCTGTTCATAAGCATAATCCATCATTTCAGAAAGAACGGTTTCCAGTTCATCTACTGTCATAGAAACAGCTTCTTCACTATCTTCCAGCTCATCTAACTGAAATAATTCAAGCAATCTATTTGTTGTATAAATTTTATCTGCTTCTTCAATCAATCCGGTCTGTAAACCGTACTGCACTATTTTTTTGATATTTGTCTGAATCATCGGGCTTCTCCTTTTTTCGGTGAAAAATTTTCTCTGACAATCTTTTTTCGATTATAATTTACTCGGACCGTCACCGATTTCTACCACATAGAAATCTGCTGTTTTACCAACACGTTCTTTGTAAGCTGCTCCGACTTTTTCTTTGAATTCCTCTACTGCTTCATCTTTTACGATGCTGACAGTACATCCACCGAAACCGCCGCCTGTAATACGGGAACCGATTACACCCGGAATCTTCCATGCTTCTTCTACAAGGACATCAATTTCCTCACAGGAAACCTGATAATCGTCGCGAAGTGATACATGAGAAGCGTTCATCAATTCACCAAACAAAGCAACATCATTATTTTTCAATGCTTCTACGGCACGAATTGTTCTCTGATTCTCGTAAACAGCATGTTTTGCTCTGCGTACTCTTACTTCATCTTTGATTGCTGTTTTGTATGTCTCAAACTGCTCCTCGGACAAATCACCAAGTCCATTAATTCCGATAACTGTCTGTAATTCCTCCAAAGCCTTCTCACATTCACTTCTTCTTACGTTGTATTCAGAATCTACCAATTTATGTTTTACATTACTATTTGTTACTACAATTTTTGCTCCGTCTAATACAAGTGGTGCATATTCATAGGATAAGTCTGCTGTATTCAAGAAAATCGCATTGTCTTTTTTGCCCATTGCAGAAGCAAACTGATCCATGATACCACAGTTCATTCCGTTGAAATTATTCTCGGAATACTGTCCGATTAAAGCAAGGTCAATATTAGTTACATCAAAACCGAATAAGTCTCTTAAATAATACCCTGTCAAAACTTCCAAAGATGCTGATGAGGAAAGACCGGAGCCATTTGGAATATTACCATATAATACGACATCCAGACCACTTGTCATTTTGAAGCCTCTTTTTTCAAAAGCCCACATAACTCCCTTTGGATAATTGGTCCAGTCAGCTTCTTCTTCCGGCTTGATATTAACAATAGTGGATTCGATTACACCTAATTTTTCAAAGTTCATGGAATAAAAACGAAGCTTATCATCTTCTCTTTTTCTTACAGCAGCATAAGTACCGATTGTCAATGCACATGGAAAAACATGACCGCCATTGTAGTCTGTGTGCTCACCAATCATGTTTACACGACCCGGTGCAAAATACACGTTAACATCTTTTGTGTCCCCAAAAATTTCTTCGAATTTCTTTAAAACTGTTTCTTTCATACCCCAATCTCCTTTTCCCTTTTTAATACCTATCATATTGTTATTTTAGTTTTTTGGAAAAAATGTGCGCATCAAAATTGTGCGCACTCGGTTGTCCTTCTCTTGTTTCTGAACTTATCATATTAAATTTTTGTAAAAAACAAAATATCTCTTTGTTGTATATACCTGTCAAAATGTTAAAAATATTAGGATGCGTACGAGCATTTCTTTACTCATGCAGCTTATTTATCTGGTTAATAAAGTCTTCTACTTGCTGCAAATGTTCTTTATTTCTTCTACCTTCGCCTTTCTGCATCTCCTTACGATAGCTTGTAGGTGACATTTTCTTCATCTGGCGAAATGCTTTGGTAAATACAAGAGGATCACTATATCCGCAAGAAAGTGCAATACTTTCAATCGGCAATGACGTTAATTGCAAAAGCTCGGTTGCTTTCGTAATTCGAAAGGTTGTAAGAAATTGTTGTGGTGACATTCCCACAGAATTTTGAAACAAAGTATATAAATAACTTCTATTAATGCAGACATAATCTGCCACATCTGTCACTTTAATTGCATTGCAATAATTGCTTTGAATAAATGCGACTGCTTTTCTAACGTACGTATTCGCTCTATCTATTTCATTTTTCTCCGTTACCGAAGAACTTTCCGCTATGACAGATAAAAAAATTCCAAGCTGACCGTTACGGCGCAAATCATTTGCCATACCAAAAGTATTATGCTCCATCATATCCTTAACAATTCGATATAATTCTTCTGATTTCTCGCATCGAAAAACAGGCTGTCTGACAGACAGCCCCATATTACCGACATACTCTGCCGCCTGTGCACCGCTAAAACCAACCCAGACATAAGTCCACGGTTCCTCCTCATCTGACTGATAAAAGGCAAGCTCATCCGGAGTAATCAAAAAACCATATCCCTCTTCCAAAGGATAGTCTTTTCCTCCGATTGAAAACTTACCTTTTCCACTTAAAACATAATGAATCAGATAATGAGGTTTCAACGCCGGTCCAAAGCTATGCAAAGGTTCTGTTTTAGATAATCCGCAGCAGTTTACATACAAGCTTCCTGTCTGTTCTCCTGCAAATTCCAGTTTGTAAGCCTTCTCCATAACGCTTCCTCTATTTTATCTGGTATATACTAATTTAGCATTTGATAATACTTTATTTTCCGGTAGCCACTTTTTCAATTTGGCATCCATGATTTTCATTTCAATTGGTTTTGCCACAAAATCATTCATACCACCTTCAATAAACATTTCTGCCACACCATTAATCGCATTTGCAGAAAGTGCAACAATTGGCAACTGCTTATAATATTCTTCATCCATTGCACGAATGATTTTGGTTGCATCCAAACCATCCATCTCCGGCATCATGTAGTCCATAAGAATCAAATCGTATTGTTTGGTCTTAATCATCTCAATTGCCTGCGCACCGGAAGATGCCGTATCAATCTGCATATGATAAGGACGAAGTAATCCTTCTGCTACTTTCTGATTTACACGATTATCGTCTACAATCAAAATCTTAACATCCGGTGCCTCAAAAGAGGTCACATCAGACTTCTTTGTCTTACTCTTTTCTACATTATCTTTACGAAGAGCCGTCTGCTGTTCCACGTACTTTTTCGTACCTACACAAGGTTTCTCGTCTACAATTTCTTGTTCTAACGAAAAGGCGAATGTAGAACCCTTTCCTACCTCACTTTGTACATCCAAAGTACCGTTCATCAGTTCAATTAACTGTTTCGAAATCGCAAGCCCCAGTCCGATACCGCCAAAAGCACGGCTTCTTCGACTATCTGCCTGCGTGAACTCTCGGAATAAATCTTCTTTTTTATCTTCCGGAATTCCAATACCGGTGTCTTGTACGCTCACAAGAAGTTTTAACTTCTGTCCTGCTTCCAGCTTCACACCTTCTGCTAACTCATAATCTATTTTCAGAAGAACTTTTCCTTCTTCTGTATACTTCACTGCATTTCCTAACAAGTTCATGATAATCTGCTTAATACGCACACCATCACCTTTTAACTTCGCCGGAATCTGAGGATTCATTTCTACGCATAAATCCACTCTCTTGTCACCAAGCATCACTTGTACGATATTTGTCACATCGTGTACAATTGATGTCATTTCATAGGGCTCTTCTACAATTTTGAAGTCTCCCGAGTCAATTTTAGAGAAATCCAAAAGGTCATTGATAATCGCAAGCAAATCTCTTCCGGCAGACTGGATATCATATAAATAATCCCTTTCCTTCTCCGGAATCTCTTTGTTTCGAAGCACCAGTTCCACCATACCGCAAATTGCGTTCATCGGTGTTCTGATTTCATGACTCATATTTGCAAGAAAATCTGCTTTCGCTTTGTTTGCTATTTCCAGTTCACTTGCCTTTACTTCTAACTCCTTCCGCATTCTTTTCTGATAATAAATAAGTAAAATCAGCAATGTCTGCAAAACATAAGCACTTATAATACGAACAACAATTACGATGGAAGACGTTTTCTCTGTAAATGCCTGCCATTCTCCTTGGAATAGTAACTGATACAAAACAAATAACGTAGTATAACCCATTAATATGTAGTTCATCCTAGGCATATGATAGAAAGAAATCATACATGCCGTAGCACATAGTACGGTAAACACTTCCGTAAACTCATTTGTCATAATGGCATACATCGTAATATTTATGCAGGCAAAAATCGTAATTACAAATGCTTGAAACATATAGTCATCACGCTTAACCAAAAGACCGTAAACACCTACCAAAAGGCTTACTATCGGCACAAATAACCAACTCTTATCATATCCCAAATACAAAACAAAAAAGATAATATAAATCAAGTAAAAACAATATGCTCCGAACAAACATACAGCTACCTTCTTTTGTTGTAAATTTGCCATAAAAACACCTCTATTCTTCTCCTATAAAACCACGGTGCCAATAAAGTATAGTTTGATTTATTATAACATTTTTCTTCGTTTCTTTCTACCAAAAAATCAATTGATATTTTTTTAACTAGGTTTGATGGATATCCCATGGATACTTCTCTCCCAACCCCATATTAATCAATTCACTCATTTGTTCATCAAATTCATCCAATGGTTTATACAGTCTTACCATTCTCAGAAGATGTTCTAATTTTTCATCTTCTATTTTTTTACCTTCTACCGCCTTCAGAACTTTTTCTTGTAAGTCCTGCAAATTCGTGTAATCACCCGGAAAAAGAATTCCTGTCTGATTCACCAAAAGCCCCAGCGCATAAGATAATTCATAATTTCCTGTTATAACGCTTGTATTATTACCCGATTTGATAATGACAGCCTGCCTTGCCAATGATAAAACCATTGCTTTGTCTCCTCTTTTTGTAAGCAACATATATTTTTGAACAACAAAAAAGCGGGTGATGGGAATCGAACCCACGTATCCAGCTTGGAAGGCTGGTGTTCTACCATTGAACTACACCCGCATAAAAAATATTGAAGGTCAAATGCCCAGAACCGGAATCGAACCAGTGACACGAGGATTTTCAGTCCTCTG
>JAFSHK010000045.1 GCA_017440375.1 Lachnospiraceae bacterium | reverse complement strand
GTCATTTATGAATTGATGAAAGAAGAACAGAAGGAAAACGGAGAGCAGGGGATGACGCTGTGTTAAGAAAAAGCTAACATTGAGTTCAAATGGTTTACAAGAATTTAGGGGTATGTTATATAGTAAATGAGCAAAGAGGGAGTAGTTGCATGTAGTGATACATGTTCTGGTATTCGTCAGTACGTCTGTGTGAGCAGACCGGATGTCAGAGAACCTAAGGTTGAACAAGACTTTTTGTGTACATTTTGCGTACACAGAAAGTCTTTTTTGTGTAATCGGAAAGTATGATTGCTTTTTTGCCAATACTATTATGGAACGAGAGGAGAAAAAACTATGCGGGAAATTTATCAAATGCAGAAGGAAGAATTGTATCGCGAATTCGGAGATGCAAGTGGGCTGTCATCCATACAGGCACAGGATATTATGAAAGAAAAAGGCGAAAATGTACTGGAGGAAACGGGAAAGAAAAGTATTTTTGCTGTTTTTCTCGAGCAGTTTGCGGATTTGTTGGTAGCAATATTGATTGTGGCAGCAACCATTTCTATGATTTCGGGTAATGTAGAAAGTACCATTGTTATTTTTGCGGTTATTTTCCTGAATGCTATTCTGGGAACGGTGCAATACGTCAAAGCAGAAAAATCGTTGGATTCTTTGAAGGAATTGTCATCGCCTCATGCAAAGGTACTTCGAGACGGAATGAAAAAAGAGATTATGTCGAAGGAAGTAGTTCCGGGAGATATTTTGCTTTTGGAGGCCGGGGATATGATTGTGGCAGACGGCAGAATTTTGGAAAGCTTTTCTTTACAGGTGAATGAAAGTTCTTTGACAGGAGAATCCACGAATGTAGATAAAAAGGATGAAGATATTGATAAAGAAGTTCCACTTGGCGATAGAGTGAATATGGTTTTCTCAGGTAGTCTTGTCACTTATGGTAGAGCGACCGTTTTGGTAACGGGAACCGGTATGCATACAGAGATGGGTAAAATTGCGAATCTCATGAATGATACCAAAAATAAAAAGACACCGTTACAAATGAGTCTGGACGATTTTGGCAAAAAACTCGCAATTGTCATCATGATTATCAGTGTGTTGGTGTTTGGGCTAAGAATTTGGCAGAAGGAACCGGTATTAGATTCCTTGATGTTCGCGGTTGCACTTGCTGTTGCAGCTATTCCGGAGGCACTTAGCTCGATTGTAACGATTGTACAGGCGATGGGAACGCGGAAGATGGCGGCAGATAATGCCATCATGAAGGAGTTAAAAGCAGTAGAGAGTCTTGGCTGTGTGTCGGTTATCTGTTCGGATAAAACAGGGACTTTGACACAGAATAAAATGACGGTAACGGAAGCTTATCTGGATCAAAAATGTTTGAAACCGGAAGAATTAGATATCAAAATACCATTGCATCGCTATTTCCTATATACAGCGATTCTGAATAACGATTCTTCCATTCGGGATGGGAAGGATATCGGCGATCCGACAGAAACATGTCTGCTTGCTATGGCAAGAAAGGCAGGTCTTACGAAGGCAGGAGTATCCGAAGAAGATATTCGTAGTATGATGCCGCGTATGGAAGAGATTCCGTTTGATTCCGACAGAAAGCTTATGAGTACCAAGTATCGTATTCATGGAGTTCCAACCATCTTGACAAAAGGTGCGGTAGATGTACTGCTTGATAGAGTAGTAAGTATTGCGACGACAGATGGAGTAAGAGAAATCACCAAAGAGGATAAAGAAAATATTATCAAACAGAATCAGATTTTTTCGGAAAACGGATTACGTGTACTGGCGTTTGCTTATAAAGAAACAAGAAATGAAACGGTATTAACATTGGATGAGGAATGTGGATTTACCTTTGCCGGTCTGGTATCAATGATTGATCCGCCAAGGGAGGAATCCATCGGAGCAGTAGCGGATGCCATCAGCGCCGGTATTAAACCGGTTATGATAACAGGTGACCATAAGGTGACGGCAACAGCGATTGCGAAACAGATAGGTATTTATCGGGATGGAGATATGTCCGTAACCGGACAGGAATTGGATGCTATGTCTGAGGAGGAGTTGGGAGAAGTATTAGAGACTATTTCTGTTTATGCCAGAGTTTCGCCTGAGAATAAAATCCGAATTGTCGATGCTTGGCAGAAAAAAGGTCGTATTGTAGCGATGACAGGCGACGGAGTCAATGATGCACCTGAGATC
>JAFSHK010000044.1 GCA_017440375.1 Lachnospiraceae bacterium | reverse complement strand
TTAGTCAAATAGTATTTTTTCTTATTCATGGTTTCATCATAATAAAATAGCATTCCTGTCAAGGTTATCGCCGTTATCCAGAAACCGATATTGATAATCGGTTTGTCCAACAGATACAGTAGAAAATTTGCTAACAAGCAACATATTATCCAACATATATAAAGTAATTTAGACTGATATGTTCTTTTATATTTCGCATCAAAATATTGAAACACAATAGAAGTGGTTACCACACAAGATATTAACTTACCTATAACATCAAGTAGCTGCCAACTGTTATAATAAATACTCATCTTCACTTACAGAGTTAAACTCTCTTTCCTCCATCCTGTCCTAATTCATTAGCCAACTGCATCAAACGCTTTCTTATCGCTGCCGTTCGCTTCTGCGCCAAATATACCGTATCACCATTTTTCATAATGAGTGCCTGATCCGCAAATTTCTCAATACAATACAGATTTACCACAAAACTCTGATGCGACATCATAAACTCATATTCGCGCATCTTCTCTGCTATATCCGTTATTTTCTCTTTACATATGTAATGTCTGTCTTTCGTCACAATCTTTACTTTTAATTGGTTTCATCAGATACCCGAAAGAATGGATTCGATTAAAAGCAATTGCCATCTTTTCATTCAAATTGGTTGTATATATAATAATCGTATTCCCCTTTTGCTTCCGAACTTCTTCCCCTATCTGAATTCCATCTTTATTGTTCATAATGATATCCAAAAAAAGAATATCTGCAACAAGTCCACTATTCAAATATCCTTCGCCTGATTCAAATATTTCTATCTTATATGTTTGCTCATACTTCTGCGCATATTCATAAACTAATTCCTGCAACCGTTCTCTATCCTGCTTTTCATCATCGCATATTGCAATTTTTATCATATTGATCATTCCTCTTCCATAAATGGTAATGTTATTATGAAATAATTTGTATTATTTTTCAACATTCTAGTTTGTAATTACTAATGTAAAAATCTCCCGTTACAATTCAGAAATAAAAATGCAATAGTTTTTGTTCGAAAAATCATTTTATTCCCATTGACACATAAAACACATTTAACTATAATAATTATGAAACGAGATACTTCGTTTAAAAGTGCTACCGTATTGCAGAACGGTAGCACTGAAATTTATTGATTATCAAAAGGTAACTGTCAAGTTTCTCAGGCTCGGACAGTTACTTTTTTGGCATTTTTTCAAAAGTCCATCTACTTCGACAACAAAATTCTATCATTATCCAAGCGTTTTCCTGCACAGATCTGGAACTGTTTCAACAAATCATCAATCGTCAGTTTGCTGCGTTCCTCGCCCTGTACATCAAATACAATACTTCCACCGTCCATCATCAGGGTACGATTACCAAGTTCAAGTGCCTGATGCATATTGTGTGTTACCATCAGACATGTAATCTGTCGCTCGGCAATGATGCTCTTGGTAAGTTCAAGCACTTTTTCGGCAGTTGCCGGGTCAAGTGCTGCGGTGTGCTCATCCAGTAACAGGATCTTTGGTGTTACCATCGTTGCCATCAGTAACGTCAGCGCCTGTCTTTGTCCACCGGAAAGCAAGCCTACCGGCTGTTTCATTCTGTCTTCCAATCCCATATTTAATAGTGAAAGCTGCTCACGAAACTTCTGCTTTTCTTTGGCATTGATGCGGCTAAAGAAAGCATGGGAAGCAGTGGATGCTCGCAAATAAGCAAGTGCCATATTTTCCTCAATCGTCATATGTGGTGCCGTTCCTTTTAACGGGTCCTGAAACAGATGTCCAATCACTTTACTGCGAATATGTTCCTTCTGATAAGTAATGTCCTCACCATCTAAAACAATCTGTCCCTCATCTACATAGAACGCACCGGTAATTGCATTGAATAAAGTAGATTTTCCTGCACCATTACTTCCTACGATGGTTGCAAAATCTCCTGCTGCCAACTCCAGGCTGACCTGATTCAACGCTCTTTTTTCATTGACTGTACCCGGATTAAAGGTTTTGGAAATATTCTGTATTTTTAACATGCACTCCCACCACCTTTCTTATTCATACGTATTGAAACAGTTCTCTGCCTCTGGAATGCAGCTTTTTCTTTCAGATACGGGAAAGAAATGGCAATGGCTACGATAATCGCTGATACTAATTTCAAAGCTTCTGCCGGCACATTCATACGAAGCGCTACTGCTACAATGAAACGATACAGACAACTGCCCAGAATGACGCCGATTACTTTACGGAATACACTTCCCTTTCCAATCAGTGTCTCTCCGATAATCAAGCTTGCCAATGCAATCGTTACCATACCGGTTCCCAGATTGATATCACATGATTTCTGATACTGTCCCAGAATCGCACCGGAAAGTGCTGTTAAGGAGTTTGCAATGCAAAGTCCTACAGTAATTGTAAAAAGAGGGTTGATACTAGAGGCCCTTACCATATGCTCGTTATCACCTGTGGCACGGATGGAAAGACCAAGTCTAGTATTCAAAAACCATGCCAGAATAATGCCAATTACAATGACAATCAAAAATACGATTAAGAATTTATACCAGTCGTTATACCATCCCGCTGTAATCTTATCTTTAGCCAGACTGAAAATGGTATCGCATCCAAAGAGATTTACATTGGACGAAAATCCCATCACTGCTATATTGACGGTATACAATCCGGTATTTACAATGATACCGGCAAGAATGGAAGGTACTCCCATTCTTGTCTGTAAAAATGCGGTAATAAAGCCGGAAGCAATACCTGCTCCCATCGCAGCAAAAAGTGCCAGAAATGGATGACCGGATATGGTTACCATCGCACCGACTGCACAACCAAGTGTAAAACAGCCATCCGTAGATAAATCCGCAATATTCAGTATACTAAAAGAAATAAATAATGCCAGTGCTACTAAAGAATAAATACATCCCAACTCTAATGCACTTTGCAAAATTGATAATGTAAATATAGACTCCATATAATTCCTCACTTATTTTTTTGAATCCTATTCAAACTCCTGTGCTGTCTGAATTTCCACCAGACTTGTGCACATATCACCAAACATGCCGTAATCCAAGCCAAGCGCTTCTGCTGTTTCTGTATTTACAGTTGCAATACCGTTATCCATTGTAACAACTGCTGTGCTTGCCGGGTCAGCACCATTTACCAAAATTTCTACCACTAAGTCTGCTGTTGCTGTTCCTAAATCTTCGTAATTAACACCATATCCTAAAAATGCACCATTTAAAGCAAAGGAATCAGCGCCACAGTAATGTGGAACACCTGCATCAATGAATTTCTCATAGATAGCAAGTTCTGCTGTCATAACGGTATTATCGGTTGGTGTGAAAACTGCTTCTACACCTGTTGCTAATAAAGCATCTGTTGCCAGAGAAAGTTCATCGTTTGTTGTACCTGTTTTCTCAACTACTTCTACGCCTTTTGATTCACAGTATGCTTTTGCTGCTTCAATCGCTGCCTTGGAAGAATCCTGACTTTTATCATAGAGCAGACCTACTTTTGTGATATCCGGATTTGCTGCAAACATCATATCAAAAACGGCTTCGGTGTTTAATGCGTCAGAAGTACCTGTTATGTTGGAACCCGGTGCTTCCATGCTCTTAGCAAGACCTGCGCCTACCGGATCAGTTACTGCTGAAAAAACAACCGGAATCAGGCTGCCATCTTCTTTTGGATTCTCTGCTGTTGCGTTCTGCATTACCATAGCAGTTGGTGTTGCAACAGGAACGATAATATCTACCTCAGATGCAATCAAATCTGCTGCAATCTGATTCATTGTTGTAGAATCTGCCTGACCATTGTAAGTGTAATCTGCATAGTCAAAAGTTACGCCAAGTTCATTTCCTTTGACATCAAGTTCTGCCTGAACTGCTGATACAATCTGATTTAAAGAAGCATCGTCTACATACTGCACCATACCTACTTTATAAACAGTTCCTTCTGCTGTTTCAGCAACTTCGGTTGCTTCTTCACCGGCTTCTGTATCAGCTTCGGTTGTCTCTTCTGTCTGTGCACCAGAAGTTGTTGTCTCCTCTGTAGAACCACAGCCTGTTACCATAGCTGTCATTGTTACTGCACTTAATAATACTGCTAACACTTTCTTTTTCATAATTTTTCTCCTCCTAAAAATAAAATAAAAACCGCCTCAAACAAAAATGTTTGAGACGGTAATAAACTAAATTGTTATTATCGCGGTACCACTCAAATTGACTCTCGGAAAATTCCGAGTGCAGTCCACCTCTTTCCATATACACATGATATATGCCGCATTGATAACGGGTACGGTTCCCGCTGACGACTACTATAATTTCGGGTCAGCCTCAAAAGTCCATTCGGCATAAGCATCATACTGTTTCACACCAACCAACAGCTCTCTGAAATGATTATCTCACACGTACTACTCTCTCTCTCAGGTTTATAAATATGTGATTTCTGTAAAGCATTATTTTTTATAATTTATTTTATCCAAGAATAATCCTTTCGTTCCAAATTGTCAATACTATTTCTGAAAAATATTAGAAACTAAGAGAGGCATGGTAACTTATGAAACTGGATATGCACTGTCACACCAAAGAAGGATCTCCTGACGGCAAAATCCCTCTTTTGGAACATATTGAATTACTTCAAAAAAAAGGATATCAAGGAATGCTGATTACCGATCACAATTCTTACAAAGCCTATCGCTATTACAAAACTCTGACAAACAAACCAAGCAATTTTACAGTTCTGTGCGGAATCGAATATGATACCTTAGATGCCGGACATATTTTGATTATCATGCCCTCCGGCATTCGGCCAAGACTGTTAGAACATCGAGGGCTTCCGATTTTTCTTTTAATCGAAATCGTTCATTTATATGGTGGTATTTTAGGGCCGGCTCATCCTTGCGGGGAGAAGTTTTTAAGTATTTTTCATACTCGTTTTGGTAAAACATTTTTAGAAAAACTAGTGAAACACTTTGATTTCATGGAAACCTATAATGCCTGCGAAGATGACATTTCAAACGACCTGTCTGCTGCTCTTGCCAGAAAATACCGTTTGCCGGGGATTGGCGGAAGCGACTCTCACAGGCGAAATTGTGTCGGACTCGGATATACCATTATACAACAGCACATTCAAAATGAAAATGACTTCATTCAATATATAACTTCCGGTCTTCCTGTCAAAGCTGGTGGCAAACACTATCACCATACTACGAAACAAAAGCTTGGCAAAGCCAATCATGTTTTAGTTTATTCGTTCTGGTTTTACAACAAATTTCTGGCACTCTTTCATACCAAAGCAAGAAATCTGGAACTACAACGCCAAAAAGATGAGTAAATTCTTACTCATCTTTTTTAGCATCTTTCTCTTTCTTCTCTATTTTCTTCTCCTCAACAATATTTCGCAACTCTTCTAATGCTTCCTTAAACTTCCGTGAAATCATATCCGGATTGTTTCGAATCATATCTGCCTTAAAAATACCCAGCATATCTTTGTAATGCTTTCGATTTTCCATATATAAATTAAATCTGCCGCGCAGTTCTGCAATTTCTTCTTTCACACTATCCCGATATTCCTCTTGGGTATTCTGAATATGCTCTCGGATATTGTGAAAACGTTGTTCCAACTCTTCTACAAGTTCATCCATTCGAAGCTCACGCTCTTGCTTTCTCTGCTCAATTTCATCATTCGTAACAGCTATAATAACATCCAGTCTCTTCTGAATTCGTTCCATTTCTTCTTTCACACGCTGCATTTTGATAAGAATATCTCGCAAATCCATTGCTGCTTTGAAGGATAACGCAAAGTCTACTGCAATATATGCCGTCAAAAATAGTGTCACATAAACTAAAATATTTCTGGGTATTACCATAACAAACTCTTCTATCGGTTTATGTACAAACTGTGTCATCAGTATTGTCAAAAATCCCCATGCAATCGTTGAAGACAAGCATATGTATCCTTGAAAATTATATTTCTGATTACTATAATCCCAATAACGCACTTTAAAAAGTGCTTCCATACTTACACCGGTGACATATTCCAGTACAGTTGCTCCAATACATCCTGCAATATAGGTCAGCACGATATTATCCTGAAATGGCATCGACACTACTAGCATCATAATTGCACCGGTACCATATAGTGGCAAAAAGGGGCCACGCATAAATCCGCGATTAACCCATCTTTTGTTTTTGAATGATACATATATAGATTCAAAACACCATCCAAAAAAACAATAAAAATAAAAGAAAAATAACCACTGGATTACATTGTATTGATACATTTCTTTTCCTTCTTTCCAAACACAACCCTTTTCAGACAAACAAACCTACTACCACTCGCTCTTTGCCTTTTCTGGTTTCTCCCACCATACCATAAAATACAAATTTTCCGTAGCCTCGTACCGTCACTGCATCCTCTTTTTTCAACTGATAACTATTGTTCTCCATAAGAATTCCGTTTACAAAAATTCTACCACTACGAAACAATTCAAGACTCTGGCTTCTTGACATATTATAAATCTTTGCAATAACACCGTCAATTCGCTCCGAAGCAACTGTTACTGATACTTCCTGTGGTTCCGTTTCCTGTAATTCTTCTGTTTTCTCTACAATACGGCTTTTCACCGTAGTGTGTTTTACCTGCTGTAAATTCTCCATGATATAAGATGCGATGCTCTCCTGACAGAAAAGAATCGCTCCTTGTTTTTGTAAGAAAATATCTCCGATTGTACTACGCTCAATACCAAGATTCATAATCGCACCTAAGAAATCTCTGTGTGTAAATTTATCTGCAAACTTCGGTGTCACCGGCATAATTTCGATACAGACAATCGGATAATCTTCTTCATATCCGAGATTTTCCGCATTGCCAAAACGAATTATCTTTCTTTCACAAATAGGTGCACCACCCTCCATAGCAAATCCGGCATGTTCTACCTCTTTCTGCACTTCATAGAAAACCTGTTGTTCCAACAAACTAAGGAAAGGGGTATATGTGTATATACCCCTGTTGTACGACTTATCTGCAAGTTCCAATAGTCGTTTCTTTAATTGTAGTAATTCTTTCTCACTTGTTGCTGCCATAACTCCTCCGTAAAATAATCTGACCAATACTAAACAAGATCAGACCAACACCAAGCAGAATCAAACTCTCGGAAAGTTTCAGCTCCTCATAGAAAATCGGGAAAACTTTACCAATCTGCTCCGGAAAATAACTGATGACAACACTAAGTGCATTATTTACAAAATGCATCATCATTGCCGGATAAATACTGCCTGTCTTATATGCAGTATAACATAAAACCGCTCCAAGCAAACCTGTTGGAATAAATTTTACCAAACTCATATGATATAATCCGAAAATAACTCCTACCAGAATAATTGCTGTCGAAATACGATATCGCTTTTTCATAGACTGGAACATCACACCACGGAATAACAATTCTTCACAAATTGCCGGAGTCACTGCAATCACTAATAAAGATTCCACCAGACTACCATCCATTAATTCCGAAAAAACATTCGTTATATTGCTCGCACTATCCGGGAACAGTTTTATCATAAGGGTAGAAACCACCAGCATAATACAGAACATACCAATTATTTGGAAAAATCCACCTACATATCCGGCTGCCTTCGCTTTCTGTAATCCATAAGTCTGCTTCATATCTTTCTTGGTATACCATACTACTAATAACGGTACGCCAAGTAAAATCATCTGAGAACCAAACACTCCCCAAAGTCCATAATTAACCTGTAAAATAGTTCCACCATACAAGAACAGCATCGTTGTCAGTGCAAAAACAAACCAAACATCTGACATAGACGGCACACCGCCCTTTTTCAAATTGCTTCTCTTCTCAAAAAGCTGCATGCCTGCCTTGCCGTCACCAAATAAAATCGCTTCGCTATCATAAATTTTGCTCAAGAATAAAATAGCAAAAAGTGCATATGCCACGTTACTGATTAGCACAATCGCAATCAGTGCATAGTCAATTTTAAATATCAACATATTTTTGATTAACAAACAGATATTTGCCACCGGCATCATCGCCATTGTCTGATTAAATTCAATATTCGGGATAAATCCGATATATCCTACAAACATTACAACAAGCATAAGAGGGGTTATGTAATTGTTCGCTTCTTTGTATGTCTTCGCAAACGCTGTAACGCACATCGTTACTGCGCTAATAAATAAGGAAAATGCCAAAATTGCCAAAATACATACCAAAAGTGCCGGTACAAACTGCATCAAATCAAAAGCCTGTGCATCCGATTGCAAATCCATAATCTGATACATATAGAATGCAATACCACCCATGGATATGATATTCAGCATTGCAGAAATAATACCAATCATGGCTACGGTTAAAAACTTAGAAACAATCAATTGTCTGTTTGTTACCGGAAGTGTCAGAATCGTTTCTAATGTACCGCGCTCTCTTTCGCCTGCTGTCGTGTCAATTGCCGGATACATAGTTCCCATCAATAAACTGACAATCAGCATAAACGGAAGAATTGAACCTATAATACTTCCTAATGACTGTTCACTGCTTGCAATATCCTCCCCTTCATAACCAACCGGTTCTAAAATCTCATGTACATCCAAACCGGCTTCTATAATTTTTTCCTTGGTCATTTCCTCTTTGTATTCATCAAAAATATCCATCACAATACTTTTGGCATAGGAAGAATTCGTCACCGATGATAAATAATAAATATCATACTGCATTCTGCCATCCTGCATCTGTCCGGAAATATAAGCGTCAATTTCCTCTGCATTCAAAGCCTCTTCATAATCGCTAATACTATCTGCATCTATCAGAACCAATTCATAAGTCGCTTCTTCTGTGTCCCTTTCTGCTTCACTGCTTTCATCATCACTTCCCTGCGTCTGCAACTCTTCCTTCGCTTGTTCCAATTTCTGTAAAAAAGCCCCCTCATCCTGCGCATCTACTGCAACTCGATAGGTCTGCTTTTCCATACCGGAAGAAATCATGGAAACAACTGTCATTGCTCCGATAAAAATAAGAGGATACAAAAGTACCGGAACAACCAACATCATAATAACAGTCTTTTTATCTCGAAAAACATCTAATATTTCCTTTTTTACTAGTGTTTTAATGATTTTAGTGTTCATCTGCAATTCCCTCTCTTTCGATTAGTTCTGCAAAAACATCTCTAAGGTTATCTTTGCCTGTCTGCTGTTTTAATTCTGTCGGCGTTCCCTCGCTGATGATTTTCCCTTGATGAATCATAATGATTCGGTCACACAAGTATTCTGCTTCTTCCATGTAATGTGTGGAATAGAGAATGGTTTTCCCTTTTTCACGTTCTTTCTTCATAAACTCTATAATTGCAGCGCTACTCAAAATATCCAGTCCCAAGGTTGGTTCATCAAAAATATAAACCTGAGGATTATGTACCAGACAACGTGCAATCGATGCCCGCTGTGTCTGACCGGTAGATAACTTTTCAATCCGGTTATCCATAAAGTTCTCCATCGAAAGTACTTCGCAGATTTCAGAAATTTTCTTCTCCGTCTCTTCCTCACTCATACCATAAAGTACTCCTAACATCTGTAACAATTCTCTTGTAGAAAGTCTTCCATACAATTTTGTATTGTTCGACAAATATCCAATATGTCTCTTTACTTCAATATCGTCAGTAATTTCTTCTTCTCCTATTTTGATACTAACCAAACCGCTTGTCGGTTTCATTAACTTGGAAAGCATACGAAGCAGTGTTGTCTTACCTGCACCATTAGGTCCTAAAATACCAACAATTTCACCTTCTCCTACTGTCAAGGAAATATCATCGACTGCATTGATATCTATTTTCTTATTTTTCTTTTCATTTTTGGTAAAGGTCTTTAGCAAATGTTCTGCCTTAATCAATTCCGTTCTCCTCCTTTTCTCTCTTACGTTGCGTCTCGAAAGGCAATTCACCCTCTTACGTTACCCAGTATAATGTCTCGCTTTTCATTTGTCAACTATATTTTGCATTTATTTGTTTTTTTTGTCACATGATACCTGAACTTGTCAGTTTGTCATTGCCAATTTACTAGCTACGAACCCTTTCCTATTCACACAGAAAAAGCACACAGAAACCTCTCTATTTCTATGTGCCTTATCTTACTTTTCCCAATCCTATAAAGTTATACAAAGCTAATAACTTCTTCCTTAGGTGCTTTCGTCTGCTCTACATGTGTTGCATGTAAAACAGGACCTTCTCCATTATAATCTGCAAAAAACTCTTTAGAAACTGTTGCCGTCACTTTCACCCACTGCTTGTTCGTTAACGTATTAGCTTTGTCATATTCACAAGCAAATCCCAGAAAAGCCATATCGTCTGCACAGCAGGTCATTGCCATTCTGCCCGGCACAAAATATCCTTTGGGGAAGTTTTCCGGAATTAACACCATAGCTACAAACTGTACTGTCTTACCGATATATCTTTCAATATGATCCAATGAGTCCAGATACCAGATACCATATCCTGTATTATCAAGCTCTATAATCGGTGCAGCCAGATTATACGGAAGATCTTCTTCCATAATTTCATTAATCTCACCATTTGCATCTTCAAAAATAATCTCTGCTTTCTGATTAATTGCTTTTATGTTTCGCTTATAACTGCTTAAATCCTTCACCTCATCACAACGGTTAAAAATAATCATTTCGGATTTTCTTACCATTTCAGCAAGCAAGGATTTCATGTTTGTGAAATACATCGGAAATGTAGAGGCATCAATGGTTGTAATCTGTTGCTCTATTTTCCAATGCCAAGGCAGCTTCATATTTTTAAAATTCCACATACCGTTATATTCAATGATAATGCGTTCCGGTTTATATTTCTTCTCCAATTCAATCAGATGTGTCGTATTGAAATCTTCTTCTTCCTCAATCAATTCCACAACGGTATTGCTTTGCTTCAAAAGTGCATCATCATATTCAATTTCACCTTCTTCACACAAAATCAACAATGTTTTCCCTTTTGTCTGAAAATATGGCTGTGCCAATGTATAAGTTATAAATTCCGTTTTTCCGCTTTCCAAAAAGCCATTAATGACAAATACCGGTTTCATTCTCTATCTCTCCGTTTTATATTGCATTCTAATAACGCATTACACCATAATCATTTATTTCTGAAATAAAGCTGCAAGCTTCTCTTCGTTCAGTTTTGAACCGATAACACAAATCTTACCGGTAACTTCCGGTTTACCTTCGCGAATATCACTCTCACCCGGAACATAATCAAAATATACCCAGCTTCCGTCTCCTGCTGAAACCATACCTTTGGCACGCAGAACATATCCGTATTCTTTCTCGTTTTCCAGTTCTTCCAGTTTCAGTGCAATTTCATTCTGTGTGTAAGTTGCCGGTGTTTCTAAGCCCCAGCTTGTAAATACCTCGTCTGCATGATGGTGATGTCCCTCATGGTCATGATGATGTCCATGACAACCACAAGTACAGTTCTCGCCATGCTCATGATGATGCTCGCAGCCATGTTCACCATGCTCGTGATGGTGGTGCTCATGGTCATGTTCATCGTGCTCATGATGTTCATGATTGTGCTCATGGTCATGTTCACTGTGGTCATGATGATGTCCGTGGCAACCACAAGTACAGTTCTCACCATGCTCATGATGGTGTTCGTGATGATGGTGCTCATGCTCTTCATGTTGTTCCATGACTTCTTTCATCAACTCTGCCTCTAAATCTTTTGCACCTTCGATGGTGTTCAGAATATCCTGTCCTTCCAAAGCCTCCCAAGGTGTTGTAATAATCGTTGCTTTCTCGTTATGTTCTCTTATCATTGAAACACATACGGCAAGCTTCTCTTCACTTAATTTATCGGTTCTGCTCAGAATAATTGTTCCCGCATGTTCAATCTGGTTTAAGAAAAACTCTCCGAAGTTCTTAATATACAGTTTGCATTTGCTTGCATCTACTACTGCAACAGCACTGTTTAAAACAACCTCTTTATCTTCCATTGCCCCCTGTACTGCTTTCATAACATCAGAAAGCTTTCCAACACCGGAAGGTTCAATTAAAATTCGCTCCGGTGTATAGGTAGATAATACTTCTTTTAAGGAAGTTCCGAAATCGCCTACCAACGAGCAACAGATACAACCGGAATTCATTTCTTTAATTTCAATTCCGGCTTCTTTCAAAAATCCACCGTCAATACCGATTTCACCAAATTCATTTTCAATTAAAACGACTTTGGTATCTGCCAAAGCTTCTTTCAATAGCTTTTTAATTAGTGTTGTTTTACCTGCGCCCAGAAAGCCGGACACAATATCAATTTTAGTCATGCTAACGCCTTACCTTTCTATGTTTAAATATAACTCATATAAAAAACTCTCGTACAAAACGTACTCTCAATATTATAAATTTTTCATAAATACGCTATTATCACACGCTTTACTTATTTTGCGCCCAATTTTGCATTCTGTCAACCGACCTCGACTGGAATATTTTGAGAAAATAAATCACTCCAGATTGAGTTTCTTCTCCATCACATACCATGTTGCAAAATAAAATGCTACACAATAAATCAAATTCGAGATCAAGTCAAATGCCCATGAAGAACCAACCGATAAAGAAGCTGGTGTTGCCGCCGTATTCACTCCTGACTCCAGCATTACCTCTAAAAAGACAAGATGCAACATGTCAAAAATCTTTTGCACAAAATGAATACCATAATAAAACCCAAAAGACGTCAATACCTTATGATTGGAAGACAACTGGCCTAAAGAAATACATGCACCAAATTTCAAAATCTTCGCAATCAATGTAACAAAAGCAGCTACAAATGTCATAAAAATGTCAAAACCATTAATATCACCGTATTCATTTACCAACTCCGCATAGTAACTGAATCCTTCTAAAATATTTTCCATAAATTCATTCTGTGTTGAAACAATAAACACTATTGAAGAATATATTAAGAAAATATTGATTAACATCCATACAGCACTCATGACTACTTTCGCTATAATGATATGGTGCTTATCCACCGGAAGCGTATGTAACAAATAACCTTCATCTCCATATACAGATTTGTACGCCCGATACACAAGAAAAATCATTGTTACAATGAAAACAACTATCAAACTGAGTACATATGCCATCATTACAAAGGTGCCTGTCATAATAACCAGTGCACTCTCTGAATCAAAGAAAGATAACTGTATTGTTACATATGCAAATAATGATGTTACTACAATAAATAAATTCATCGGAAGGAGCAGTTTCCAAGATGCCTTCCATTCGTATTTCATTAATTTTCCTAACATGCAAACACCTCCCGGAAGAAACGGTCAACCGTTTTTCCTTCTCTTTGTCTAATCTGCTCTGCCGGTGCCTGCAAAATAATATTTCCATATTTGATAAAAACTACTTCATCCAGAATATTTTCTACATCAGCAATCAAATGCGTTGAAATCAATACGGTTGCATTTCGATTATAATTGCTGACAATCGTATTCAGAATATAATCTCTGGATGCCGGATCAACGCCTGCAATCGGTTCATCCAGTACATATAAATCTGCATCACGGCTCATAACCAAAATCAACTGCACCTTTTCTTTTGTTCCCTTGGAAAGATTTTTTAATCGTTCATTCGGCGGAATCTGTAATCGATGAAGCATGTCAAAGGCTCTCTCTGTTCTGAAATCCGGATAAAAATCCTGAAAATACTGCACCATTTCGATTACTTTTAATCCCGGATGCAGATATGTCCGCTCAGGTAAATATGAAATTCTATACTTTGTTTCGATTCCCGGTCTATGTCCACCAATCAGAATTTCTCCCGCTGTTGGTTTCAAAAGACCGTTCATAATTTTGATTAAAGTAGTTTTCCCGCTACCATTTGGTCCAAGCAAACCGATAATTTTCCCCGGCTCCAGATTCAAATAAATCTGATTAAGAGCCAGTTTGCCGCCGTAGGTTTTGGTAAGACCCATACATTGTACAACTGGTACCATTTTTTCTCCTCCGTTTTCCTTCAACCCTTTTATTATATTAAATACATTTCTAAACTGTTACTTGATAAGAAACTGCAAACTCCTCTCCTGCTGCAAGCTTCTGTCCCCATTCTCTGTCCTTCCACTCACCGGAATAGTCTACTGAATCGCATCTGCCATACCATGGTTCAATGCAGATAAACGGTGCATTTTTCCCCGGCGGTGACCAGATTCCAAAAAGAGGGGCATCAAAACTTACTGTCAGATATGCTTCCCCTTCCGGTTTTACTAATGCTACCTGATGTGCCTGCGCATGTTCGATAATCAACGCATCGTTGTCAAACAAGTCTGCCGTAATCGGTAAGTTACCATTATGCAAAGAATAGGTAACCGTCTTGCTGCTCATCAGGCCATCCTGTAAAAGTCCGACAACCACTTCATTCTTCTCATCAAATCGTAACGAATAATCTGTCTGTTTTGTTCCCGCTTCTACCGGACAACGGAATGCCGGATGTCCTCCGATTGAAAAATACATTTCCTTCTCAGACGGATTTGTTACTTTCCACTTAACAATGACGGTGCTTTCCCGTAATTCATAACCGATTTCTAATTTGAATTCAAAAGGATATTTGGCAAGTGTTTCTTCATTTGATTTCAGTACAAACCATATTTCACGATTCGTCTGACTCTTTAATTGGAACTCCATATCTCTTGCAAAACCATGTTGTCCCATCGGGTATTCCTTGCCCTCATGGCAATACACACCATTATGTAAACCACCCACAAGTGGAAAAAGTACGGGGGAAGTACGTTTCCAGAACTGTGGACTCGCATCCCACATATATTCTGTGCCGGTTTCTATTTTCTTCAAGGATTTCAATTCTGCACCAAAGCTATCTATCTGAATTGTTATCTTTTCATTTCCAATTTGAAATAATGCCATAAATTCTCCCTTCTTACACACATTTTTCTTATTTCGATTTAGTATACCATAAATTTCCAGCTTAGCATATCTTATCTTTTAATTCATGTTTCAAATGATGTTGTAAAGTAATATTTTCTGTATGATATCGGTTTCTTGGCAAACAATAAGTAAGTATATCCAATTGTTCCTCGATTTCCATCAATGCTTTTTTATAATATCGAATTCGTAAATCTTCCCCAAGCCGTAATGATTTTGTTACCCGAATAATTGGAACACAAAAACCTACTACTTTATTTTGCTTATTAAACACAAATTCTCCATCCTTCATCAAATACCCTTCTACTACAACTACAAATCCTTCCGGTAGATTGTGATAAGAATCTGCTTCGTAATCTTTCTGCTCCCAAATCTGCTTGTCCGACACACATTCATCTTCTAAATAAGTTGTGATTCCAAGCTTCCATTGTGCACCAAATTTTTTATGATTTTTAATCCATTCTTCTGTTAATATTTTTGCCTTATCCAAAAAAGCATTCGCTTTATTTGCAATTTCCTCTGCACACAATGCATCTGTCTCTAAAATGAAATGCAGACTTTTCTCTGACTTTTCGCTACTCTCTATTCTAACCTGATTATCTGCGAGGAACTGTAACAGAACAAAGCTGTCTTTCATATGATACTCAAGTTTACATAACTTCTCTCCAAGTAAATTATAAATTTTTAAATAATCCTTACTTCCATCTACCGTTAACTCCGTCTTACAATAACCTATTTCATCAACCGAAAAAGATTTTCTTTTTCCACACCAGTTTACATAACACAAATTCATATTTTCTACAATAAACTTTCTGTTATGTGCATTCATACATAATACAACACCTGCAAGTATCATAAGCACCGCAGCCAGGCAGCAAACGATTTCCATCAGAACCGCTTCTGCCGGATGTCGTATATAAAGAATCATTAACAGCATACCAACCAAAATGGTTCCAATTCCTACGATTGCAACTATCCTTCCTTCTTTTACTTTTACTTCTATTTCTTTCATACCTGTTTCCTCTATCATCCTATGGACAGATTTCCGCATAAGCCTCTTCAATACAGATAAGTGGTACACTAGCTGTTTCACTCTCGGCCGTTCCACCCGAAATCATACCAACGAAATTTCCTTTTGCATCAAAAGTTCCACCACCGGACATTCCGGCTCTGGCATATCCATAGCCATAAATCATATAAGCACCAAATTCTTCAATGTAACGCCACATATCACCGATACTTCCCTTGAAAAAACCTTCTGTATCACCTTCCTGTGCACCCACATAAAAAATTTCATCCTCCGGTTTTAGCTGTTCATATTCTTCTATATCTCTGGAAGCATACTTTATCTGCTCCAATGCTTCATACCCCAATTCTTCCACATCAACTTTCAGAAATCCCACATCATACTTATCCGAAATCCCCAAAAGTTCTGCTTCCGTATAGTATCCTTGCGGAAAATGAATATAGCTGTTTTTTTCATCCCAATAATCTAAAACATGACGATTCGATACAATAATTACTGTTTCCGGAGTCATTCCCCAAATCACTCCGCTTCCATAAGCATTCCCCATATTTACTCTTACCACACAATCTTTTACAATTTCATAGGCTTCTTCCGCATTATCTTTCAACAATACTGGACATTCTAACATGCCTAATGCCAACATACCCTCGTAGATATCCTTATCTGTTACCGTCTGGATTAAGTGTGGCTTTGTTTGGTCCCCGCTTGCCTGCACCGGAAGCATTGGCAACAAAATAGAACTAACCATCCAGAAACAAGCTATCAACGTTAGTCGTATCCATTTACTTTTCATAGATAATCTTTTCATAGATTCTTTGATTCCTTAATGAATTTTCCTAAACCGATTGTTCATATCAATAATATTACACGATTCATTCACAAATTATAAAAGGCAAAAATCTCTCCACGAAGGAGAGATTTCTACTTTTTATAAATTTCACAATTTATGTAAACTAAGCAGAACGATAAGCCGGGTTATGTCGTGAATGATCATCTATCTAGGATTATTGTTGCCAATAACCTCAAGCGACCCACCTGAAAACAGATCGGGCAAATCTATGGTTTTCTATCTGGTCTTGCTTCGGATGGGGTTTACACAGCCTTCTCTGTTACCAGAGAAGCGGTAGTCTCTTACACTGCCATTCCACCCTTACCCAAGAATATTTCGCTAACGCGAAAAATTCAGGCGGTATTATTTCTGTTGCACTATCCTTGGAGTCACCTCCACCGGACGTTATCCGGCATCCTGCCCTATGAAGCCCGGACTTTCCTCACCTCTCCTAACCGGCAAACCGGTCAGGAAAGCCGCGATCATTTATTCTACTTAGTCTATAACTATTTATATTTCAAAACAATTGCCACCAACAAACTCTCTGCATAGAGAATTGGTCGGTACCTTTTCGCTACTGACTCCTAAGAAATATTCTAAGAACTTCAGCAAACGTTTCGCCTCAAAATATTCCGGTTCTCCTTTTTCAATACCGAATAAGAGAGGTTCTGCATACTGTTTTAAGACTGCTAATTCATAAATCAGTGCTGAGTTGAACATGGCATCTGCCTGCTCTTGGAATGGGAAAATATATTTTTCTTCTCCTCTTCTTACAGATGGCCACATTTCAATCGTTTTCTGTGCACAAGTTCCTCTTGTTCTGGCATCTCTGACCATACGACGCAGCAATCGGCTATCCGTGGTCGGAATTCTGTTATGTTCATCAATATTCAGACAAGTTAATGCACTGATATAAATTTTATATTTACTCTCTGCCGGAAGAGAATACGACATTTTCGGATTTAACCCATGGATGCCTTCAATAACAAGAATATCATCCGCTTCCAGTGTTGTCATCTTGCCATTATACTCTCTTTTTCCTGTTTTAAAATTAAAAGTAGGAAGTTCCACTGTTTTACCGGCTAATAAATCACACATATCCTTATTAAACTGTTCTACATCCAACGCTTCTATACATTCATAATCCGGATTTCCATCCTCATCTAACGGAGTTTGATCATGGTTTACATAATAATTATCCAATCCAATCGGATGTGGCTGCAATCCGTAGGTTCTAAGCTGAATGGATAGACGATGTGAAAAAGTTGTTTTACCGGAAGAAGACGGACCGGCAATCATAACAAATTTCACGCCCTCTCTCTTAGCAATGTCTCTTGCTATTTCACCGATTCTTCGCTCTTGTAATGCTTCCTGCACAAGAATCATCTCTGCAATATTTCCCTGACATATTTTGTCATTCAAATCACCGACGGTATCAATTCCTACCTGCATGCCCCATTCATCTGTCTGCATAAGCGTCTGGAACAATTTCTTTCTTGGTTCAAACATCGGCAGCTTATCCGGTGCATCTTTCTCCGGTAATAATAAAATCATACCATCTTCATAGCTTAATAAATCAAAATATTGAACATATCCCGTACTCGGCAGCATATATCCATAGTAATAATCATAATAATCACTCAGACAATATACATTAATATTAGAGCTTCTGCGATAGCGGAATAATTTTACCTTATCCGTCATACCATATTTTTTAAATAAAGCAACCGCCTCTTCTGCCGGATATGCTTTCTTTGTTATCGGGAGGTCTGCCTCCACTAATTCCTGCATTCGCTCCTTCACTCTAACAATCTGTTTATCGTCCAGCTTATTCTCGCCTTTCAAACGACAATAGTAACCGGCTCCGATACAGAATTCCACCTTCGTCGACGCTGCTACTTCGAGTCCTGCTACATCTTTAATTGCTTTCATCAAAAGCATAATCGCAGAACGCACATAAGTTTTATGTCCGATAGCATTTCCATAAGTAACAAAGCTTAACTCACAGTCTCTCGTCACACGCTTCATTAACTCTCTGATTTTTCCATCTACGATGACAAGCGCAATCGGTTCTTTGTATAGGTGCTGATACTCTTTTGCAATAATCTCGTACTTAATGCCTTCCTCGTATAACTTTTCTTCCCCGTTGATTTTGATTTTTACCATACCATACCCTCCTTAACTCTTATGTTCGTTCTTGATGCTATTTTTGTTCTTTATGCCATTTCTGCCAATACCTTTATGCAATCCTGTAGTTGCTCTGTAATCTCTTCGTATCTGGAACTTCGCTTTTTATCTTCTAACCCCTGCATCTGTAATTGCCCCAAAATTTGTTCACAGATGCGTTTTTCCCGTTCCAGATACCGATACAATACAGGATGCTTTTTCTGTAATAAAAGAGGTCCGTATCTATCTTCCATCCGCTGATGCCATGCTGCTTCCGTACTCTCCCCACAGGGTACAGTTTCGCACCGTCTCTCTTGTTTTACGACCTTCATCATCGGATAATATTTTCCATCTTCCTCTATCATATTCTCTTCCACTAACTGATATCCCTGTTTTCGCAAAAAACAACGGAACAGTTCAATATCCGATTGCGGTTGTAAAATAAGTTCTCCAAAAGAAGAGGTCTTGTCCTCATTTTCACAAAGAATCTGCATCATAAGTCTGCCACCCATTCCGGCGCAAATAAGCGAATCCGCTTCCCCCTCTTGATAAGCCTTCAATCCATCCGAAAGTCTGGTTTTTATGTAGCTTGCCAAGTCATATGCCCGAATATGCTCTCTCGCCTGTTCCAACGGGCCTTCATTCACATCCATCGCAAGCACTTGGGGACTGATGCCCTGCTGCACCAGATAAATCGGTACAAATCCATGATCACATCCCACATCACATACCCTGTTTCCCATACTTACCATAGAGGCAACAGCACTTAACCTAGCCGAAAGGACTACCTTTTCTCTCATTAGTCCAGATAATCCTTTAACTTACGGCTTCTGCTCGGATGGCGCAGTTTTCTAAGAGCCTTTGCTTCAATCTGACGAATACGTTCACGCGTAACGTTAAATTCCTTACCAACCTCTTCCAAAGTTCTGGCACGTCCATCATCCAAACCAAAACGAAGACGCAATACCTTTTGTTCTCTCTCGGTTAAAGTACCAAGGACTTCTACAAGCTGCTCCTTTAATAAAGTAAAAGCTGCTGCATCTGCCGGAACCGGTACATTATCATCCTGAATGAAATCACCAAGGTGGCTGTCTTCTTCTTCACCGATTGGTGTTTCCAAAGAAACCGGCTCCTGTGAAATTTTCAGAATTTCTCTGACTCTTTCTACCGGCATATTCATCTCTTCTGCAATTTCTTCCGGGGTAGGTTCACGTCCAAGCTCCTGAAGTAACTGTCTGCTCACACGAATAAGTTTATTGATTGTTTCAACCATATGCACCGGAATACGGATGGTTCTCGCCTGGTCTGCAATGGCTCTTGTAATCGCCTGACGAATCCACCAAGTTGCATAGGTAGAAAATTTATATCCCTTACGATAATCGAATTTCTCAACAGCTTTAATCAGACCAAGATTACCTTCCTGAATCAAATCAAGGAAAAGCATACCTCTTCCGACATATCTTTTGGCAATACTTACAACAAGACGAAGATTAGCTTCTGCAAGACGTTTCTTCGCTTCCTGATCACCCATTTCCATTTTCTTAGCAAGCTCAATTTCTTCTTCTGCACTAAGCAGCGGAACCTTACCGATTTCTTTCAGATACATTCTGACCGGATCTTCGATACTGATTCCATCCGGTACCGATAAATCGATATTCTCAACATCTACTTCATCTTCTTCCGTAAGAATGATTTCTTCATCATCTACTTCATCTTCTTCTGTGATTCTAAGAACATCTACACCACTTTGCTCTAATGCTTCCAGAATTTTGTCAAACTGCTCCTCTTCCAATGGTAAATCACGGAAAAATTCGCTAATTTCCTGATATTCCAAAACATTCTTTTTCTTCTTAGCAAGATTTAAGAGTTCTTTTACTCGCTCTTCAAACTTTGCCTGTACATTTTCGTCCATTACTTGGCCCTTCCTTCCTTTTCCGGGTTGAAATTTATAATATTTTTTCCTTTAATGCAGAGAAATATGCGTTTGTTTAAGCTCGTCCAAGGCTTTTTTACCCGAAATCACCTGATTCAGCGCATTCATATCCGCACCCATCCTGCTGGAATAATATTCAAAACTGTTCTTTTTGACTGCATACACGATATCGTGAAAAGCTTTTTCTCTTTCTGCATCCGTATTTACTTCCTGCAGCTTCGTATTAAACAATGAAGCAACTTCCCGCTGTTCCTCTTCATCCTGAAACGTACTGACAATTGCCGCAGGATTAAAATTCCCCTGCTCCAAATCATCAAACAATTTACTTGCAACCTTCCGATACAGTTCATCGGTGAAATCATCTGCACCGATGTATTTTGTAATTTTTTGATAAAGCGCCGGCTCCTCTGTAATCCATGTAAGCAACAGCCTCTGGGATTTCTTCGCATTCTCTTCCGGCGTATTTTTCTGTGAAACTGCCTGCTTCGGTCGCTCCACCGGCTTCACCAGACCGGTTTGTGTTGCATATCCGGCAACCAGCTTTCGCAAGTTTTCAAAACCGATATGATACCTCTCTGCCACCGACTCAATATAATTCTCGCGTTCCACTTCTTCTTCAAATCCACAAAGCTTCTTCGCAATTTCCCGATGGAATCTTGTTTTTGATTCCGGATCATGCAAATCATAGTCCTTCTCCAGAATTCTCAGTTCAAAGAAAAAGCTGTTCTCCGCTTTGTCTATTCGTTCCTGATAAGCTTCTGCGCCGTTTGCTTTAATAAATTCATCCGGGTCTTTGTACGGTGCCATGTTAATGACCTTTCCTCTAAGTCCCGTTTCTTTCAAAATACTGATAGCTCGTAGTGCTGCATTGGTTCCTGCACCATCGCTGTCATAAGCAAGTAAGACTTCTTCTGTATATCGCCGTAAAAGATTGGCTTGTCCTACCGTAAAAGCAGTACCAAGCGAAGCAACCGCCTGTGTGAAGCCTGCCTGATGCAGTGCAATAACATCCATATAACCTTCACACAGAATAATATTATTCTTCCGCGAAGTTCTTGCAAAATTCAAACCATATAAATTTCGGCTTTTATCAAAAATCATGGTTTCCGGCGAATTTAAATATTTGGGTTTGGCATCTCCCATAACGCGTCCACCGAAACCAATAACTCTATGGTTAATATCCTGTATCGGAAACATAACTCTGTTCCAGAACTTGTCATGCATTCCGTACTTCTCATCGAAGCTTGCCAGTCCGGCTTCCTGAATCACATCATCTGTATATCCTTTGGAACGCAGATAGGCAACTAAATCATTACTTGTCACGTTGGCAAAACCAAGTCCGAATTTCTTCATCGTTTCTTCGCTTAATTCTCTGCCTGACAGATATTGATACCCAATTTTGCCTTGCGGAGCACGTAACAGATAATAAAAATATTTTGCGGCCTCCTTATTCACTTCCAGAAGCTTGGCTCGTTTGCTCTCCCGTTTCTTCACTTCTTCCGAGTATTCCAGTTCCGGCAACGCAACTCCGGCCCGACCTGCTAACTCTTTAATCGCTTCCTGAAAGGTATAGTTCTCATATTCCATGACAAAAGTGAAAACATTACCACCGGCACCACAACCAAAACAATAATACATCTGCTTGCCCGGCGAAACCGAAAACGACGGCGATTTTTCATTGTGAAAAGGACATAGCCCAAAATAACTACTCCCCTTTTTCTGGATACGGACATATCCGGAAATCACATCTACTATATCATTTTTGGCTCTTACTTCTTCTACCAGTTCATCCGGATAATACATACTTCTCCTCTATTTCTAACCATGCCATGTTTTCGGAATATAAATCTCCTGATATTTGGCAATGGCAAATCGGTCTGTCATAGAACCGATGTAATCACATACTACTTTTTCAAGTGGTTCTCCTGTTTCCAACAATCGGAAAAGGAAATCCGGCAGCTTATCTATATGCTGCATATAATGTTCGTATAAAGTCTCAATCAAATTCTCCGCCTTGCCTTCTTCACTTTTGGCAACCGGATTCTGATAAACACTTTCAAACATAAACTGTCTAAGCTTCTTCATGGCTTCAGCAACCTCCGGAGACATCTGAATATCATCCCTCTCCCAACTGGTTGTCACAATATCATGGATAAAATGATCCAATCGCTGTCCACAGCTATAACCAATAACTTTACTAATTTCACGCGGCACGTCAGATTCTTTCAGAATACCGCCCCGAATCGCATCATCCATATCATGATGAATATATGCAATTTTGTCGGAAAATCTAACAATTTTACCTTCTAAAGTTTCCGGCATTCCCGAAGTCTGATGATTTAAAATACCATCCCTTACCTCATGAGTCAGATTAATGCCGATTCCGTCTTTCTCTAAAATATCTACCGTTCTGACACTCTGTTCACTATGTCTAAAACCATATGGACACACTCTGTTTAAAGCCCGCTCACCTGCGTGCCCAAAAGGGGTATGACCCAAATCATGTCCAAGTGCAATCGCTTCAACCAAATCTTCATTTAAGCGCAACGCCTTCGCAATTGTGCGCGCATTCTGGCTGACTTCCAAAGTATGTGTCAGTCGGGTTCTGTAATGATCTCCTTCCGGCGTCAGAAAAACCTGTGTCTTATCCTTCAATCTTCGAAACGATTTGCTATGTATGATTCTGTCTCGGTCTCTCTGGAATACCGGTCTGATATCGCATTGTTCTTCCGGCTTCATTCTTCCTTTGGAATTCATACTGAGCATCGCATAAGGACTTAAATATTCTTTTTCCCACTGCTCTAAACTTTCTCGTATATTCATAGAAATGCCTTTCTTTGTGAAAAAACAATCGCTCTTCTTTTAATATTCTGTTTCTTTTACAAAAATCCTTTTTTTCTTTCCAAAAAAAAGTGACGAAATTTATGTTATTTTTTAACTTCCAAACCAAATACTAATTTTATCGGCATATATCGTAAATAAATTCTGCATTTTTATCCATCGCCTCATAGGCTGTTTTGAACGGAGACATCTGAAAAACATGCCACATTCCCTTAAAAATATCCATCTTCACGGAAACATTCGCCTTTACCATCCTCTTATGCAGCAAGGTTGCATCATTCAGCAAAATCTCGTTATCACCCACCTGAATATAGGTAGGTGGAAACCCTTCAAAATCACCAAACAAAGGTGAGATAAACGGATTTTGCAAATCCTCTCCTTGGGCATAATGTGCTATCATTTCCTGCAAATATGGAGCATTCAACACCGGATCAATATCTGCTCTGGATAAATGCGACTTCCCGGAAAAAGTCAAATCCGTCCAAGGTGACATCAAAATCAATCCTCTTGGCAACAATCTTCTCTGCTCCTTTAATTGCAAAACAAGCGACAATGTCAGATTTCCGCCTGCTGAATCCCCTGCAATAATCACATCCCTTGCACCATAGCCAAGAAGCATCAGATAATTCCAGACTTTCATCGCATCTTCCGATGCCGACGGATATGGATGCTCCGGTGCCAGTCTGTAATCAAAACACAGAACATCCATAGAGGTAGATGTCGCCAACTTCGTCGTCAAGGTTCTGGCATAAATACTACTGCCGGTAGAATAACCACCACCATGACAATACAAAATCACATACTTCTTCATATGCGCCCGGTTCACAGAAATCCATTCTCCATGAATTCCCTCAATATCCACATCTTTAATTTCCACTTCCTTACTGTTACTTAGAAGTGCGCCGAAATGATCCTGCGACTGCCTGTGTTTCTCTAAATCTGCATTTTCCATCGCACCATGCATTCTTTTTATGAAATTCATCAAATTCTGGTTTCTCTTTTCTGATTTTGCCATAATGACCAACTCCCAGTACATTTTTTCTTCACAATATTTGTTTCATTTTACCATAAAATATATATTCTGTGATATACTCTACTATAAGAAAAGACATGGAATAATTTACAATAGGAGTGCGCATGACAACTTTAAGTCAGAAAATCGATGCCCAAAAGAATAAAAAAGAAGTCTGGTACAAGCTGGACTTATCAGCAATTGTATATCCTACCTTGCAACGAAAGGATTTTTCGTCCGTTTATCGTATATCTGTTGTTCTCAAGGAAGAGATCAATCCTGAAATTTTACAAAAAGCGCTGGACATGACTCTGCTTCGTTTTCCGACATACAAGGTGGCGATTCGAAAAGGACTTTTTTGGCGTTATTTAGAACCCAACAACCGTCCGGGACCTTTCGTCACTCCTGATATAAAAAATCCATGTATGCCTATGCCGTTCAAAGCTAATAACCGCTATTTGATACGTGTTTACTATTATGGAAAAAGGATTTCCTTAGAAGCACATCACTGCCTCGGTGACGGCACCGGCGGAATGTGTGTGTTACAGACTTTGACAGCAGTTTATCTTGGGTTACTCGGACATCCGATTACACCATCCGGTTTCGTACTGGATATCAACGACACTCCACACCCGGAAGAATTGGAAGATGCTTATATGCGTTATGCCAATGCACAGGTTCGTCCACCACGTCCCGGAGAAAAAACCTTCCGTGTCTGCGGAACCAAAGAACCTTTTTATACACTAAATATTATCGATGGTATTATGTCTACGAAAGAAGCAATGGCAGTCGCAAAAAAATACAATGCGACTTTAACCGAATATTTAAATGCTGTCCTTCTCTATGCTTTGTTGCAAAAGCAGGAAGCCGATATGCCGTTTCGAATACGTCCGGTCAAAATTGCCATGCCGGTTAACTTACGGCGCTTTTTCCCGTCGAAAACCCTACGCAATTTTATTACGATGGTTTATCCTTCCATTGACCCGCGTCTTGGAGACTATACCTTTGAAGATATCGTAAAACAAGTACACAATTATATGCGCTACTACATCAACGATAAATTTCTGCGTGGTGATATTACCACCAACGCCGCCACACAACGCAATCCTATTATCCGCGTTGTACCACTTTTTATCAAAGATTTCGTTGTCCGTACCTTCTACACAAAAGTACAGGACAAAAACTCTTCTGCCGGATTAACCAATATGGGGGCTCTGCAAGTTCCGGAAGACATGAAACCTTATATTGAACGATTTGATATTTATATGGGGCAACCTTTTTCCTCCCGTACCAATTGTGCTATTATCAGCTTTGATGACATTCTAACAATCAATTTCGCAAGCAGCATCATCGAAGCCGATGTAGAACGCTTCTTTTTCCGAAAATTGATACAGGATGGAATTCATGTAACAATTGAGAGTAATCGCGAACCAAAATAGAATCTGTAAAATCAACAAACAGAAAGGAATTTTCATATGTCATATTGCGTAAACTGTGGAGTAGAGTTAGAAGCTTCTTTGAAAGAATGTCCGCTTTGCAATACTCCTGTGATTAACCCAAATAAGAATATCAGCCAGCCCATAACAGACAGACCTTATCCCACCTCCAAAGGTCAAGTTGAAGTCGTGAAAAGAAAAGATTTAGGTATTTTGCTTACCGTTGTTTTATCTGCCACAAGTATTACTTGTTTTTTACTGAACCTACTCGTTTTTCAGGGTTCTTTATGGTCTTTTCTTGTTATTGGTGTGTGCATCTGCCTGTTTTTCTTTGCATTTCCGGCAGTGATTTATACCAAAACACCGATTTATCTATCGCTCCTAGCCGATGGTATCGCAGTTGCTATATACTTATACATGATTTCTTATTTGACCCCTTCCACAAAATGGTTCTGGCAGCTTGGATTACCGATTGTAGTTACCCTTGTCATTCTCATAGAATTATTTACCTTGCTTGCCCGTAAACTGCCTTTTACAATTTTGTCCGGTTCACTCTATCTTTTTGTAGAAATTCCGGCTTTCTGCGTGATATTAGAGCTTTTCATCAAGCGTTTTTTGAACAGTCCATATCGTATTACATGGTCTGCTGTGGTATTGACTGTATGCGCTATTATTGACATTGCTTTAATCACCATTTTAGCAAAAAAACGCCTGCGCAATGAAGTACGCAGACGTTTACACTTTTAATGCTATTCTTCTGTATCCATAACCAACTTTGTTTCATAAAACTCAAGTGGTTCTTCATAAGATGCATGAGCGGTTTCTAAAACAGAACCATCAATCATAAGTACCATCGAATCTGCATCATATGCTTCTAAGAAAGTATCCGTCAGGGAAGCAATAATGATACACTCTCCTTCTTGTGTCATGGTTTCTAAATACTCACGGAAGGATTTTGATAAATCCAGGTATAAAACTTTATTACCGTTATTTTCCTCTTCTTCAAAGGAATTCACTTTTGTATCTAATGACACAATATTACGTTTTGCCAAGGCGGCAACCAAATTTTCCGCTGTCAACTGCTCTAAGGATGTCACTTCCGTATTCAATTCGAAAGATGCTCCGTTGCCATAGTAAATAACGGTTTGCATTTTCTCAGTTGAAATTTGTTCCTCTGAGGTTATTTGTCCCTCCGCAACTGTTTGTTCTTCTGTTGCTATTTCCTCTTCAACTAATAAGTACTTCAAGGAATCTACCAAAAACTCACCCGATGATGTTTCTGGTACAGTCACCGTTTCACTGGTCGCGGTTTCTCCTGTTGCATTACCACATGCGGCTAACGCCAACATGGCAATGACAACCATCAATACCATCTTTTTCTTTTTTTTCATAATTCTCCCTCCAAGACTCGCCCAAATACTGGGGTTCATCTAAATCGGGTTATATTCTATCATACTCATTACAAAAAAGCAAAAGAACTTTTTTCGACCCGTCCGTATTTTATTATTTTTTTTAGACAAAAATCCCTATCTGTTACTAAGATATCCGCTCTTTTTCCTACCTCCAAAGAGCCATAATCCGCACTGATTCCTATGGCTTTCGCCGGATTAATCGTCGTCGCACGAATAACATCCTCTTTGGCAACTCCCATCTCTATCGCTTTTCGCATGCAATCATACAAGTTTGTCACACTTCCTGCAATCGTTCCATCCTCAAGCAACGCCAGATTTCCTTTCACTTCCACTTTCTGTCCACCAAGCGCATAGATACCATCCTTCATTCCCGTTGCCATCATACTGTCACTAATCAAAATAATTCTATCTGCCCCAAACAATTTAAAGGTGCTCCTGACAACACTCGGATGCACATGAACTCCGTCACAGATTAACTCCACTACGATTTCATCGTTTTCTGCTGCTGCTCCAATCACTCCCGGTTCTCTATGAGAAAAAGGGGGCATCGCATTATATAGGTGCGTTATCTGTTTCGCCCCTGACTCTATCGCCCGCAATGCTGTCTCATAATCTGCACAAGTATGGGCTATGGAAAAACGAAATCGTTCACTACTCTCAGAAATGCATTCCATTGCCCCTTCTTCTTCCGGCGCAATCGCCACAATTTTAATTAGTCCCCCAGATATTTTTTGGAAATTATCCAGTAGTGCCATATCAGGTTTTCTGATATAATCCGCATTCTGTGCACCACGCTTTTCATAAGACACAAAAGGCCCCTCTAAATAAATACCTTTCAAACTCTCTAACTGCACTCCGGATGCTGTATGGCAAATCTTCATAAGCTGTTCTTCCGATAATGTCATTGTGGCCGGACAAATCGTTGTAATACCATGCTGCAGCTCATAACTTGCTATCGCTTCACACGCTTCCTTCGTTCCATCACAGAAATCATAACCGGCACAACCATGAAAATGAATATCTATCAATCCCGGTAAAAGATACGTTTCCTGTTCTTCCTTCGACAAATCTTCCATTGGACACAATTCTACCGCCTGTATCCGATCTTTTTCTATGGTAAGGATACCCGGCTCAAACCGAAACTGTTCCGTATAAAGAATTCCTTTTATCTGTTCCATAACTCTTTGTCTCTTTCTATTGGGCACTCTGCTAATGCCGCTTCATCGCCCACTAAAACAACATCCCTATGCAACTGCAATACCGATGCCGGCACCTGTGGCGTAATAGTTCCGAAAAAGGCTTGTCTTACAATATCCTTCTTCGCCTCTCCACTCACCATTATCATAATTTTCTTCGCCTGCATAATAGACTTTATTCCCATCGTATATGCTTCTTTCGGCACATCATTAATCGATGCAAAAAAACGTGCATTTGCACGAATGGTACTTTCAGCAAGTTTCACACAATGCGTTCCTTTTGAAAAAAAAGCTTCCGGTTCATTAAAGCCTATATGCCCATTATGACCTAACCCAAGAATCTGTAGATCAATTCCGCCGCAGGTGTCAATTATCGCATCATAATCCGCACACGCTTTATCTGCATCCGGCTCAGTTCCATCCGGAATATATGTCTGTTCATTAGTAATATTGATATGTCCCAAAAAATGTTCCTTCATATAGAAATGATAGCTTTGCTCATTCTCCGGACATAATCCCCGATATTCATCCAAATTGATGGTTCTTATTTTGGAGAAATTCAAATAGCCTTTTTGGTGCCATTCTATTAGCTGTTCGTACGCTCCAAGTGGCGTAGAACCTGTCGCAAGCCCAAGCACACTATCCGGTTTCATAATCACTTGTGCCGCTATCATATTTGCGGCAATTTTGCTTGCATGTTCATAATCTTTTGCACAAATTATTTTCATTACAGACCCCCTTCTATTATCTATCATTATAATGAAAAAATGGACAACTTCCCCATGCAAAAAAACACCGCATTAACGGTGTTTTCTGTAAAAATATAGTGCAGGAAAAGGGACTTGAACCCTCATGATATTGCTATCACACGGACCTGAACCGTGCGCGTCTGCCAATTCCGCCATTCCTGCGAACAAATGTTATTCTATCTTTTTTTCCGTTATATGTCAAGACTATTTTAGAATCTTTACCAATCTTCTTGTGTCGATTCCTATCATGCCTCTTCCTCATACCATCCTTTGCAAATATCTACCCAAGCTTCATAACCGGAATATTGTTCCAATTCAGAAATTGTTAGCTCAATGGCACTATTGCTGCTGCCACAAGCCGGAAAAACTGTTTTGAAACGTTTTAAAGACTCATCCAGATAAACGGCTATCCCTTCATTAATTCCAAAAGGACAAACTCCACCGATGGCATGTCCAATCATACCTTCTACCTCGTCTGGTGAAAGCATTTTTGCTTTTGTTCCAAACAATGTTTTATATTTGTGATTATCAATTTTGGCATCTCCCGCCATCACAATCAAAATAGCTTGTCCATCTACCAGAAAAGATAACGTTTTCGCAATTCTTTTTCCTTCACACTTCAATGCTTCCGCTGCTAATTCTACGGTTGCACTGGATAACGATAGCTCCTGTATCTTATCTTCCATTTGATATTGTCTGAAATATTCTTTTACTCTCTCAATTGCCATGACTACTCCTTTGCAAACATGTACTCGCCTATTTCAAAAACCATTTTTAAATCTATTTTCCAATCAATTTATCACTATGAAGAATATGATTTACAAGCCAATTTGTCAGAAACTGCATCAATTCTTCCAAAGTTTCCTGTTGGTGCTCATCCACTTGCTCCAAATCTATTTCTTCCAGTCTTGCTACAAAAGCATCATGCGCTCTTTTCTGCGCAGTCAAACCTTCATAGCCGATACTCTCCATATATTTTTCTTCATCTGCAAAATGAAACTTAGTATAGTTTTTCAATTCTTCCAATAAATGAACAATCTCGTCATACTTATCCGGAATAAACTCGTCCAAAATAACACGATGCACTTCTCCAATAATACGAAAAAGTTCTTTATGTTCTTCATCCACCAATGCAATGCCTGTTTCAAACTCTTGCGTAAAAGTCGGAGCCTCTGCTCTTTTACCTTCCTTCATTGGCTGTAATTTCCCAATCATAAGATCCGAACCAATGATATGTCTATACAACCAGGTCACCAAGTATTTTAACAGGTCATTTAGAAACTCCTGTTGTTCTCTATTAGCAACGATTGCGTCTGCTTCATTGATTTTGTCACAAAACATCAGATGCTGTTTTCTTTGTAATTCTAATTCCGGATGCTGTATTTCTTCCATATATTCTTCTTCATGCTTGAAATGTTCTTCCGCATAGTGCTTTAACTGTTCCAGTAATTCACAAATTTGGTCATACTTATCCGCTATATAATCCTTTTCCAGCAATTCACAAATTTCATTGATAATCCGAAACAATTCCCGATGTTCCTTATCAATTATCCCCACGCCAATCAAACAATCGTCTGTAAAATAATACATACATCATTCCTCCGTTTCCAAAACTTTGACCAATCTGCTGTAAAACTTTCTTCCATGTTTGTATTATATTATTTATAGAAAATGGGTACAATATAAATTTAAAATTTTTTCAAAAAAAGTATTGACAGTTTTTCTATTCGATAGTATTATATTACTTGCGTTGTGACGCACGAGCGGAAGTGTCGGAACTGGCAGACGAGCAAGACTAAGGATCTTGTGACTGCAAAGTCGTGTGGGTTCAAGTCCCATCTTCCGCATTAAGTGAAGAAATCCCGTATTTATGCAAAAGGTTCTCGAAACCGCATGAATACGGGATTTTTGGTTGCTTTTTATTTCTATAAACAGCAACTAAATTCTGCTTTTAGAAACATAAATTCAAGTTATGCAACACGAAATGCAACACGAATTTTGTTAAAAACTGCTCTTGAGTGTTACCTTTCCGTTATTATTTCTTGCCCAGTATTTTGTATTCCTACTATCCACATGAACGAAGCTGTTGTATTGGATTATTCCTTTAATTCCAATCGACTGTGCATACCGCGCCACCTCTGCCGGAGTCTTACCCTTTACTACGATATCAAAGGCTTGTCCTTTAAGGTGATAGCTTCCGGATGCACCGCCAACTTTCTTGTTATATGCAGAAGTCCGATATGCAGAATTGATTGTTACAGGCACACCGAAATGTTCCCTAATCTTCTGCAGCTTGTCTTTGGCAAAATCAATATCAATCAGAATCTTGTCTGAACCATCTTTGCAACGGAACTCTTTAACCTTGAAATTATTTGAAATATGTTTGTTTCCATCTCTGGACATTGAGTATTTAAAGCGGTGACATCCACATCCTTAAAGCCTTCCAGTTCCTTTTTCAAGTCATTCATGGCCGTATCATTTGCTTTGATAGTTTCGTTGGCTTTGTTCAGCTTCTCCGTCTGGTTGTCATAGTCTGTTACGGTCTTGTAATTCTCAAGTACTGCTTTCTCGAAGTCTTTCTTCTTGTCTTCCGGCACTTCTAAACCGTACTCTTTCAAGATTTCAAAAATATTCTTCATAACATCCTCCTAAAATAATTTTTTGAATCGCACTTTCTGCGATATGGGAAATTGCGGACGAGGGAATCGAGCCCCCACTATCGGCTAAGGAGACCGATGTGCTACCATTACACTAATCCGCCATGTACCCGGCTATGGCAGAACCGGGTATTTGTGTAAAGGAAATAAGTGAATTAAAAAAGAAAAGAGCCTCTTCAATTAACTCACTTAAGAATTAACTGCTTCGGCTCTTGGCTCTACTGTTATTACTATTTCATTTTTACATTTTTTGCAATACGCTGGGAACTTATATATCCTGGTTTCCCTCGACACCTTAATGAAGTGCTCATTTCCGCACTTCGGGCATTTCATCCATTTAAACTTCATTTTAACACCTTCTTTTTTATTATAATACAGCATTATAAATCATTTCAAGTACATAATAAAATTTTATATCATTCCATCCATTCAATCAGCATTTCTAATTCTTCAAGCACGTCTGAAAGAACTTCCTGTTCTTCTTTCGTGCACGAATCGTATTCTTGATATACTAAATTTCTTATTATTATATACTCTTCTTTGGTCTTTCCTCTGCTCCTACACAAAGAAACCATTTCATTCACTGTCATAATTTGTTACCTCAGATGCTCCAATAGTGTGCGCAATTCGTTTTCCGTATTCGTATATTTTTTAATATAACGTTCTATTTTACCAGACAACCACAAAAATCTATTCTCTGGACTTATATTATACACTAATTTAGCAAAAGATAAATTATCTTCTTCGACATTCATAATCTGATTGATTCTTATAAGTGCATTTACTGCTTCATTTTCAACATAAGAGTACGGAATTTTATGTTTATTGCATATCTCTCGCGCTAAAAATTAGACTGCCGCTTCTTCCATCCCTACTGTTTCTTGATATTTCTTCTTTGGAATGTACGGAGCAGAACATGAATGAAGTGTTTCGTGTACAAAGGTGCGATTACTCACATTTGGTCTTACTTCTATGAATCCATTTTTATGAAACCTTCCATTTGCTTTTAACTTTACGTTCTCTATTACTTTTCCATTCCAGCCACTTTCTCTGTCCGTGTATTCTGAAACTATATCAATGGCAGTCTGTACCTTTTCCTGCGCACTTTTCCCTTCAAATATTGTGTTACTGCCCTTAACAAAATGTACGACTTTCTTTGAAGCATCTTGATATCCAACTCTATTATAATATTTGTTCAAATCAGATGTATTACCTGCCACCCTCAACCGATTATTCTTTACTTTCAGTCCTGCTTTCTCACTAAACTGTTTATAGTCAGATGTCTGTTTTCTTAATCGACTTTGCAGAACATCCACATCACCGTTAAGGGCTTTCTGCGCTTTAATCTCACGCTTAGTTGCCCTGATATCGCGCTCCATTTTTCGCTGCTTCTGCGTAGCTTGATAGCGTGTGTATTCTTTTCCATCAATAATGACTGGTTCCGGCTCTTTTATATCATCCGGAATAACACTAGCTCCTTCCCAGAATGGGTAAAAATCGTGCGTACAATGTGCGCCCTTTAATCCAGTAACAGTTCCATAGCCTGTTGCTTTTCTAAAATCAGGATATTTCTTACTCTTTCCACTAAAGGAAAATACTTTATTCTGCCAGTCTGCGTGTTCCGGTCTGCTCCCCATATGCTGAGAAGTGATAACAAGGTCTTGTTCAGTGCTTTTCAGATTTTCTTCCGTGATTTTACCGGATAACTGTGACATTCCAGTTCTCACGGACATTCTTACAGCCGTATCAAGCTGATATGTTTTTCCATTCGCATAATCAATAGACCGTAATCCGCTCTGTGCAAGCCTGTGCACACAACTATTTACCGCCTGATCATATGAAAATGTGCCGGTAGCAACTTTGAGCAGTGCAAGGTCCATTTCACGCTGATACATATTAAGAATCCCTGTTGTTCCAAATACTGTATCTTTAAATCCGGTGGTTTTTGTCAGACTCCGCAACTCATCATTTGTCTGCTTCCGGAATGCTGCAATAAGCTGACTCATTGTATTCGGTTTTTGCAGATTAACACCATGTTCCTGCCACATGGACAGATCATTATTCCATGCCATATTGCCGGCTTCTGCTACGAGGTCATTTCCGGCTTTCTTAGCTTCTTTAACCGTCTGATTGATAATCTTTTGTACTTCCTGCTTATACGCTTTCGTATTTTCTGCAATTTCCATTTGCAGCTTTTTATCAGCACGAAGCATTTTCATTACTTTGGCCTGTATTTTTTCGGTCGAATACCCCTCTTCGTGCATACAGACCAAACAAAATCAAGTCAGAAAAATCATGCTGTCTATACCAACAAAAATAATGTGCCTGCGTGTGTTGTCTTACTTGACATAGATAACACTTTGGGCGGAAATCAAGGAGGTATATATGGCTACACTATTTGATGTGATATGTGAGCAACATGAAAAGAAAGAAGCATTTAAAAACAAGATTGTAGAGAAGCGACTACAAAAGAAGAACTTGAAAAGAGTTG
>JAFSHK010000043.1 GCA_017440375.1 Lachnospiraceae bacterium | reverse complement strand
CGATAACTTCATGTTTCTCAAGTGGTATCTTTTTCTCTGCCCCTCTGACAAACCACTCATACTCTAAATCCATATTTCCGATGTCGAGTACACGATAGCCTTGCTGGAATAATTCCAGTGCAATAAATTTCGCCGCAACACCAACGGATAACAGGAATAATTTATTCTTGTCATACTCTTTACAGGCATCCAGAATTCTATCAATCGAACCATAAGCATCCTTCGGTGGGCAAATAATGCGTTCTACGCTTTTTGCACCATCCAGCAAATCGTTGCCGACACCATTATGGGTTTTGGTTCCTTCTACCACAACAATATCCTTATTTTCCCATAACTTCTTTACTTTTTCAAACCATCTGCCACAATTACTTCTATCCTCTGCATAATAATAACATCTGGATACAAAAGTGGTTCCGTAAGTACGATTCGGATTGCAATAGGTTTCATATGTTTTCCGGCAGAAAAGCAAATGATCCTTCCAAAACTGTTTGCTCTCCTTCCGGTGATCAGATAGCGTGTCAAAAATTCCCGGAATGGTTACTAACAAATCATCATACTGATATCCCAAAATAGATGCAAGCCCCGTTGCAATCTCAGGAGATGCCTGCTGTAACATCAGGTTTTTCCCTTTTATCATGACAATTTCACCGTCACCAAAACGCACCATGCTTTTTTCGGTACGCAGCAGCTCGTCCAGTGTCTCATCAATGGAATATACTTTTATGGATTTATGCAGGGTACCCATTTTATTAAAAATTTTCTCATAAAAGAAATATGTTGTCGCTGCCAGAATGTCCTTTATTTTCCGTTTCATGAACTACTTTTCCAACCTCAAGGTTTCTATAAATTTCTGATATAATTTTTTCTCAATCGGCATAAGTAATTTAATGATAACCAAAATCATCACAATTGCATATAAAATTGCCGATAGTGCACTCGCTATTTTTATCTCAAATCCTAAAATATCTGCTACTGCATTCAATATTTTCTTGACTACAAATTCATTGCCGCATAACCACAATGTCTGGGAACCGATTTCTCCCAATTTGCCTATTCCTACTAACATTTTAGCTAATACGATATTGAATAGTATCAGCAAAAGAACTCTTATAACCGGATAGACATATTCCATACCCGGAATAGTTTGACACAACAATTGCCCTACTATATCTTTTCTCAAATAGATAAGTACAGCATATCCCGTTAACAGGATGATACCAAGCAACAACACAATTTGTCTTTTCATGGCTATTTGTGTGTTTCCTTCTTCCATGTTCGCTTCTGTCGATTTCTCACGTATCAGCTTCTCATGGAACACATGACCAACCGCATAATAAATCAAATAATGACAGGCTGAATCCACATTAAAAATCCAAGACGGCTGCATGTCCGGTCTGTTTGGAAAAACGAATATCGTAACAAAATATAAAACAATACAAGCAATCAGAATCAATATTCTTTTCTTCAATATCCTTCTTAGGATATCAAACAAAATGCTCATGCAAAACAAGCAGGAAAAGAACCACAAAGAAGAGGCATACATCTGATTGCGAATTCCTACAACAAATTGTTTTCCGTAACGCAGATAGGTATAGAAATCCTCTTCGGTTGTCAATATAATCATTACCATCGTAATGATTACAAAGAACATATACGGTAAAATAATTTGCTCAAATTTTTTCTTAACTGCCTGACCAAAACTCAGCTTTTCCAACTGATACGCAAAAATACCGGAAGCAAAAAAGAATAAAGGAACATGATAAATAAACACAAAATCATGCAATCCACCTGTTTCGGAACCCAGATGTCCGCAGAAAATCGCAACAATACCTAATAATTTAAAAATATCAATCCACTCTACTCTTTGTTTCTCCATCGTTCATCTTCTCCAGTATTTCCATAACACCATCAAAATACCGCTTAAATCCGTACTTCTCCACTACCGCCCTATATCCGGCAGCTCCCATCGAAAGCAGTTTTTCTCTATCTTCCAATAGCTTGTCTAACTTTTTCTCTAAATCTGCCTGGTCACAGTCTTTAAACTGATAACCGGTAATGCCATCCTCCACATAACATGCCGTTCCGTTGCTGTCACTGCAAATAACAGGAAGGGCAAAACTCATCGCCTCTAACTGGGAAACCGATGCCATTTCTTTCGTACTTGGAATCACATAAACATCCGCTTTCGTATATTCATGATCCATTTCTTTTCTCGGCACATTTCTTTTCACATCCACATAAGCTTCCATGTGATGCTCTTTCACATAGACCTCCACCTGTGCAAGATACTCTTTCTGGAAATGGTTCGTTGCTTCTCCAATTAGAGTCAACTGTAGCGGATATTTTTCTTTTAAGTTTTTCACTACTTCTAACAGCATCAAATGATGCTTTCTGATTTCATATTTGCCGATACAGAGAATATGAATTTTCCCATCTGCAAAATAAGTTCTCTCTTCCGGTGCTTTCTGTGGTTCTGCCACAAACGGAATAAAAAAGTCATTTTCCTTCATGGAAGTACCGGGCTTCTGAATTCCCATAACCGGAGTCATGCGCATCTTTGGTGATAGTTTACTTACCATTCTGTGTGCAAAATCTGTTTTCTCCGGTTCTGACCACATCGGATTCTGGTTGTATAAAATACAAGGAAATCCGGCTTTCTTGCAAATATAGTAAGCCGCCATGGAATACATGGATTTTTCCCGCAGAATAACAACATCCGGTTTGAAATTTTTCACAAGCTTCTTTAACTTGTGCATCGGCGGAAATCCATGCTGGATTTTAAATACAATCGCTGTCGGATTCTTGCGGTGTATTACCTTCACATACAAAAAGTCAATCAACTGATACAGCGGTGAATAACCGAGCACAATCGGCTGCACATAGGAATAATCTTCGATTGCCGCCTTATAGTGACTGATAAAACATACTTCATGTCCCTGCTCTATCAGCCCTTTCATAATACTCATCTGATTGGTATGATAGCGGGGCGCTACATACAAGAATCTCATATAAACTTGTTCTCCTTCAGGCTGTATTTTCCACCCTTTAAGAATTTATGCTTAATAACCCACCATCCGGGTACCCAGATATATTTGTGCATTGCCGGAGACGCACTACCTATCATCCAGCAGTTTCTGTCACAATTCTTTGTGCATTTACGCACTTCTTCTGCCTGTTTAGAATTCCATAATTCTTCAAAGGACTGCTCTCTTAAATTACCCATAACGGCTTTCTTCGCCATACCGTTGCATGGAATAACATCACAGAATGGGTCAATGAAAAAGGCATTCTTAGACATATCACAAGGTAATAATCTCTTGTTACCGTAGATATAGTTAATCAGTCCATGATTAAAGTAAGCGCGGAACCATTTTTTCGGGGAATTGCTCTTTAACAGCTCATTAATCAGCTTCTCAAAGTTCTGTGCCACTTTATATTTATCATCAATTTTGTTGTCTGTCTTGCGGAAATAGAAAGAGTTATGCAAGGTTGCTGTCGCAAACTCCATGCCCATATCATTCGCAATATTATAGAGCGGTACTAAATCCTCGCAGTTCATATCCTGAACCGTCATACCAAAACCAACGTCAGGATGTCCCATCTCTACCAAAGTTTTCAACGTATTATAGCCTCTGTTAAAACCATCCGGAATACCACGAATTTTATCATTTGTCTCCTGCAAGCCTTCGATGCTGATACGAATACCAACCTTCGGAAATTCCTTACAGAGTGCAATAATCCTATCTGTAAAATAACCGTTTGTGGAAATAACAATTCGGTCGGATTTCTTATACAGTTCACGAACAATCTCAGGAATATCCTGTCTGATAAAGGGTTCTCCACCCGTAATATTGGTAAAAGCCATTTCCGGTAGCTTCTTGATATCTTCTAACGTAATTTCTTCTTCCGGTCTGGTCGGGTCACGGAAGCAATCACACATATTACAACGGGCATTGCATCTATAAGTTACGATGACAGTGCCGTATAAAGTTCTTCTTGCCATTTGTTTTCGCCTTTCTTCGCATCTGCCTTCATTCGCACTCCGCACTTCGTGCTACTTGCTCATGTCGGATGTTCGTCAAGTTTATACATAAATTCATACAAGCATGATTTATGTATAAACTTTCCTCACTATTTTATCACAATATTCTTCAATTGTATCGAATTTTATATCTTTGCAGTTTTCCTTATATTTCCGGCATAATTCAGGGCTCGTCCAAAGCTTTGTGATTTTCTCCTGTAAAAGTTTCCCATTGCCTGCCTCAAAAAGTTCTCCGGTCATGCCATCCTGCAAAAGTTCCGGTGTACCGCCAAGATTAGAAGCAATCATAGGCGTTCCATATAATTGTGTTTCCATCACCGAGAACGGACAGTTTTCGTACCACTCAGATGGATATAAGCTAAATTCTGCTCCGGCAATCAGATTCTGCAAAGCCTTTCCTCTGACAAATCCCATATTTCGGATATTAGATAATTTGGACACCTCTTCTTCAAGTGGACCAGTTCCCGCAAAAACAAATGGAATATCCGGTAAATTCCGACAAACCTCCAACAATGTTTTTACGCCTTTTTCCTCGGAGAAACGACCGAAGTAGAGAACGTATTTTTCCGGCAAGTCTGCATGTAATTCATCTGCATTGTCCTGTTCTGTCGTTGGCAGGAAATTATGCATCATCACCGTTTTCTTCGCTAGAAGCGGATTCGTGTCTAACTGCTTTTTCATAAACTCACTGGGGCAGATAATGACATCAACCATGTCGTAAGTTTTTCGCCATTTATAATACTGCGCTTCAATCGTTCCAAGCATACTTTTCACGCGAGAATTGTGAATACATCTATTTTTGCTACACGCGCCAAACTTGCCTCCCTGACAGGCGAAGCACAGTTCTCCGGTTGACGGAATCATCATCATATGATTCGGACATACCCACTGATAGTCATGGGCCGTAAACACAATCTTTATCTGTTTCTTACGCTTTTTCTCATAGCTTCTGATTTCGTAAATGATGGATGGCGTAATCTGAAAATTGATATTATTCAGATGTACGACGTCCGGTGCAAAATCATCTAAGACCAGTCTGATTTTCTTTCTGGCCTCTGTGGAATAAATAAGCTTGAACGGATAAAGAAGCTTCTGCAACTTTCCGGTATGAAAATCCATCTTAGAAGTATAGCTTTCTACCCGATTTCCTACTACTCTTCCTTCGTGCTCCATACCGAAGTATTGTACTTCGTGTCCTTCTTTTACTAATTGTTCTCCTAACTTAAAAATATAAGTTTCTGAACCGCCGTTCGGATAGAGAAACTTATTTACCATTAAAATTTTCATTATTTTCCACCCTTATATATCTGCAAGGTCTGCTCCACAACATCATCCCAGTTATATTTTCCGCAAATAAAGTCAGTACTCTGTTGTTTATATTCTTCCACTTTCTCCGGATGTTGTAACAGATATTCTAATTTTTCCCGCAAATCCATAACATCGCTCTTTCTGAAAGAAAGCGCCTTATCTTCCACCACTTCTGTGTTTTCGCAAATGTCGCTAACCAGACAGCAATTGCCGTAACTCATTGCCTCTAACAGGCTCAGCGCCATACCTTCCACATCACTTGGCAATACAAAAGCATAGGCATTGGAATAGAGTTCTTCCAGAATCTGCCCTTGTACGAAATCTGTCATAATAATTCGCTTATCCTCGGCTGCCATCTTATGAATTTTCTCCATATAGCTGACTGCCTGGCTGTTTCCGCCTGCAATGACAAGCTTTTTATCCGTATCTATCTTTCCGAAAGCCTCAATCAGATAATGCAAGCCTTTCTCCGGTACGATTCTGGCAAGGAATAAGAAATAGCCATCTTTTTCTAATCCATATTTCTCTTTGATTAGCTCTGCCGGTTTGTTTTCCGGACGAGCAATGCCATTGGGGATAAATACGGTATCTCTATCATAAGTATCCTTAAAATATCGTTGTACATTTTCAGACAAAACAATGACTTCATCCGCATGTTTTGCAGCCATTTTTTCACCAAATTTAATCACAAAGGAGGCAAAATTTCCCCACTTTGCTCTCTGCCAATCCAGTCCGTGTACCGTCACGATAATTCTTTTCCGAAAAAACTTCGGTATCCAAAGCATCGCACAAGGTCCTTCTGCATGATAGTGAATAATATCGTACGGTGTAAATAACGCTCTAATCGTTGCAAAAAAAGAATAGACAATAGCATTCAATTTACTGCTGTGAAAAGTGGGAATAATCCGCACGCGAATACCTTTGTAAATTTTGCGGTCACCTCTGCCGTACTCTTCGTCGTATTTTTTACCGGATACGTGATGTCCATATCGGTTATACGCATCTAATTTATGTCCTAATGCGGCCATTCGTACTGCCAGTTCTTCCACAACAATTTCTACACCACCTTCACGGGATGGAATTCGTTTGTGCCCAATCATGGCAATCCGAAGCGGTTTGCCGTTTAATTTCCTTTTTTTCTTTTCTTTTCGCTCCAGTGCTTTTGTTTCTTTGTGCACATGATAGAGAAATGCAAAATTCGTACTCAAATATCTTGGAAGCATACGCTTCGGATCTTGAAAAATACGGAATACCCATTCCAAGCACAGTTTCTGCATCCATGCCGGTGCCCTCTTCGTCGTTCCGGCAATAAAGTCAAACGCAGCACCCACACCAATCATAAGTCCGTTTACTTTATCTTTGTGCTGATACATCCAATTTTCCTGTTTCGGTGCACCGAGTGCCACCCATACAAAATCCGGCTTGGTATCGTTAATCTGTGCGACAATCTGTGCATCTTCCTCTTCGGTCAACGTTCGAAACGGCGGGGAATACATACCTACTATCTGTAATTTGGGATATGCCTCTAGCATCGCTTTTTTCAACTGTGTAAGCGTCTTCTCCGTACTGCCATAGAAATAATGCTTATAACCTTTTTCCTCAGACAGCTTCAGAATACGTGGCATCAAATCCGGTCCCGGTACACGCTGTGCCTCTTTAAACCCACGGTTGCGGCTGACAATGGATAATGGTTGTCCATCCGGTAACGCCATCGCACCACTATTCTGCACGTTACGATATGCCGCATCCCGATAAGCCATAACGGTTGTATGCACGTTGGAAACACAGATATAATTCCCTTTTAATTCTTCCAGATTCTCTGTAATATACGAAATGGTCTGTTCCATATTCGTTACATTGATATTCGTTTTTAAAATCGTACAGTATTGTAATTCTTCTTTCATAACGCTCCAAACTTCCGATTATCTTATTTCGAAGTCTTAACTCTTTTTCTTGCCTTCCAAAAAAGCCCACTTGTTGCAAGCAACCATCCGACAAAACCGCCAATTATAATGCTGCCCACATAGTAGCGCGCTGTTTCCAAGGTAACTGCTTTGCCATCAATAACCTGCATCGGTGTCTCTGCATCTACATAGTTCATAACCTTGTAGCCTTCATAGGCTACATCATCTTCACTCTCCAGATAAACCGATGTCTCATGAAGTCCATCTGTGTAAAAACGCTGTACCACATAGCCTTCCGGCACGGTATAGAAAATACCGCACAATACGCCGCCAAGTACCGCACCAACCAACACACCTGCTGCCAGTTGTTTCTTATAGGATTTCCAGACATTTTTCACTCGCAGCCAGATTTGCTCAACGAAAGCTCCAAACGGCAATTCTACTTCTTTTTGCAACTGCGGGAACAAGCAATATTCCTTTGCTCCTTCTTTCTGACGGAACAATAATTCACCTAAGAAAACAAGCGTAATATTCTTAAAAGAAGTATTAAACAAAAGCGGCTCTGTAAAACCGGCTCCCATAAAGCAAATGATAATTACTAATTCTCTTGTTTTCTGCTTCCAACTATAATTTGCAATCAATACAAAATAGGCAAGCATCAACAGCACGAATGGTATGATTCCGTAATTGATAAAGCCCCAGATAAAAGAGTTGTCCATTGTCATGGAAGACTGCACTACATCAGCAATCCTCACGCCAAACAGACTCATATATTCCGGTACCAGAAATTGTCTTGCCAGATAAAGTCTTGTATTTAACATAAAGTTCAATTTCTGTACCCACGGGGTATATAAAATAATCGGCAACACAAACGACACTACCATTATTGCCGGCAGAATCATATTTACTGCCATTTTCTCAAGCAGACAGAATTTCGGTCTAATTTTCACGTAAAGCATTCCTACAAGCAAAATCGCCACAATACCGAACCCCGTGTAACTAATCGAGAAGAAAAACACTAGAACATTTCCAATCATCAACAATACAAAATGTTTGAAATGATACTTCTCTGCCAGTTCATATACAATAAATGCACACAATGCCAAATACGTGATATGCAAAATATTCGGATGGGTAAATCCAAGGCTCCAACGGAAAATATGTCCCATACCCATTTTAGAATGCACCCTGTAAATCGTATCTTCCAGTCGATAGAAAGAGGTGATGCTAAGAACAATGGCACAAACCGACCATACCCACAAACCAACATGAAACACTTTTTTCACAGAAATATTCTTCATCCCAAGAATCAAAAACATCATAAAAAGAATGCCTTTTTCTCTGGATTCATAATAAACAAGTGCCGTCAACGCCAACAAAATAACTTGGGTAATCCACTGTCTTTTCGTATAAGAGGAAATCGCTATTTTCAATACCGCACAAACAAAGGCCGGAAGGATGAGAAGCTGAAACATCTTCTGTCCCTCATAGAAACCAAGCCCTTTCGTAATCGACAGCAATATAAAAAATGCAAAAAACAAAATTTCTTCTATCGTTATTTTTTTCATATTATTGCTCCCTGTGGTGCAATCAACACCCAGCCCTTCCACAAATCTCTCATTTCTTCCGGAACACAAACCTGCGTATTTTTATGAATAGACGGACGAATTGTGATTTTGTCTTCATACGGATTCAATCTGGCTCCCCAGAAGCTGAATGTACTGTTTGCACAAATGTTGTGTTTGCAATGACTCATTAACATCATGTCATAAAAACTATCTCTGTCATGATTCCAATCAATTACTTCATATTCGTTTCCCTTAAATTTCCCCCGCACATATTCCGCATCATCGGAAAACAGGAAAAATCTGGCATTCGGGCATTTTTCTTTCATATACCGAATTGCAGTCTCATAATAGGTATCTGTACAGATGCCACCAAACATTGCCCTATTAGCCGGATCGAGATAGTCCCCTCTTCGGATATGAATACTCACAGAATCGCAGGATTCCATTTTCTGTATCATTTCATCGTTTCTCTGATTCAACTCTTCTTTATAGCTTCTTGGAAAAATCATGGTTGCCCGTAACTGCGGCAGAATATCCGCATAATATTTTTCGCAAGCCCAATATCCTACCAAATACTTATTCTCGAATTGGAGCACCTGTTCATGATACATATCCTTCTCCGTAAAAGACGGATAGGTAGCAGGCCTGATAAGCTTTCTGATTTTATCAAAAATATCTTCACCATCCTCATACATTCTGCCAAGAATACTTTCTATCTCTTTTTGGGTTGCCTCCTGAAATGAAATACCATCGAAGTAATTTAATTCCAATTCTCTTTTCGCATAAACATTGTCTTGTATTTTTTGTAAACAAAACCATTGCGTATCCAGACGAACCTCTCGCCCAAGACTTTCTAATTTTTTGTATAATGCGTATTGTTGCATCTGGTTTCCCAGACCGCCCATAATTCTTATGATAATCATAATTTCTCCTCATCTGTTTGTTTTTCTATCTTACATTTTCAGCATAAGTGCCATTCCAAGTGCCCATGGATATGCACCATATCGCTGCGGATACTGGGAAAAGCCTTCGCATTCTCCGGAACAATCATATATCTTACCGTTCTTGGCTGATTTCACAATCGCTCGCATTCCTTTTTCCAGTGTCTGTGTATAAGTCTCTCCCTGCAGAATACCTCTTTGAATACCTTCCTGCAAAGCAACACAAATCATGCCTGTGGCAGAAGTATCTGCCGGACCTTCTATCGCCTGTAACTGCCATGAAAAATAACCATCTTTCCGTTGATAGGAAAGAACCACATCTACTAATGCGTGAAAAGACTCACACAAAAGTTCTGTCCCGTAATCGGTTGCCATACATCCTGTCATACCGCGAAGTAACCAACCAACGGCTCGTCCCCAACCAATGATGCCGTATTTGGTGCCGGATACTACATCATAACCATGGTACGGAAGCCCGGTTGCCGCATCCATTCCATATGCCAGAAAATTCGCGATCTGCTTTACCGCCAGTTCCATACTCTCTTTTTTCTGAAAAACTCTGCCATATTCATACAAAAAAGGACAAGTAAGTCCAATAGAATCTACAAAAACATAGCCATTCTGTTGGTTCGCACGATACGGAAAGCTTCCGGTTTCATCCGTCGGATAGGCAAACGCATATGTCGCAAGCTTCTCCACCGCCTGTTGGTACTGTTGTGCTTTCTCCGCATCCACAAAATTATTTTCTACTTTATTTTGTTGATATTCTTCATAAGCCTTAAGAAAAACCTCACCCGCTAATAAATCATCCAGATACGTAACCGGACAACTCTTTTTCTTCCATCTTGCAAAATAAGCACAAAGTGCAGCTTCCATTTCCTCTCGCAAGTCCTCTTGTTCTTCCTGCAAACAGTTCCACAATCCTACTGCCAACAATCCGGTGGGCCAGAAAATCAAATCCTCCACAATAGTCGCTCTACGAAAAATATATTTTTTTATCAATCGCTTGCATCTGGTTTTGCCATCCCAAAGTCCGTAAGTCAGAAGCTCCTTACAAGCCGTATGAATCAAGTCTGTTTTTGAAAAACTTTTTTTATCTGTCTCTAAAACTTCCGACACAACTGTCACCTCTCATTACTCCCATTACTCTTATTCTTTCACACATTTTACTTTTTGATTTTTTGCAAAAAAGGCATTTTCTTCGCAAACAAATCCCACAAATAACCAAATTCTTCTGTTTTGCGGAAAATCACAAAGAAAACCAGATTATAAATAAGCATAATCACTGCTGCCATCAAAATAAAAGTAATCATATTTACCTGTACCATTAACAGATTTTTGATGGGTATCAATACAATCAAAACTCCAAGAATCGTTCCGATATATTTTAAGGAGTCTTTAAAATAGGACCACACTTTTTGCTCAAAACAATCACGATATACAATAAACGGCTGAATTAAGTTTGCCAGCACACCGGAAATTACTGTACCAATATAAACTCCGGCAAGTCCGATGTATTTTGCACCGATTATGGATAAAACAAGATTCACCGCACCTTGAATCAGTGACAAATACTTGTCCTGTTCAAACACACCGGCTGCAATTTTAAAGTTAATCAAAACAACTCTGCCGCCTTTGAAATAAAAATCTATCAAAATCAAGGTTAAGATTGCCTGTCCAAGTTTCCAACTATCATCCAGCCACAGGCCTGTTACAAGCGGCGTTAAAAGCAACCAGAACCCTACTGAAGCAAAACCATACATCCAACATGCAAAAAAACGATATACTTTGAAGATGCTGTACTGTTTCTCTTTTGACTCCGTTGCCACAAGATTTCCAAAACCTGAAATGACGGAGTTAAAAATAACACTTACAAAATTAGACACATACGTAATGATATAGGTATAGTTTCCAACAACACCAACTGCGTCCACATTGATAAAATAAGTAATGATAATGCTATCCGTAGAAAGTCTTGCCACATCGCCGATTTTGTGAAACATCAGTGCTTTTGTCTTGGTGACAACCGTGTCCGTTTCTTCTTTTTCAAGCTTCTTTACATTTTTATCCCGCAAATAAGGATATAATTTATTGAAATAAACACTGACTGCTACTTTCTGCAACAATTCTACGGCTGCCTGTGTCAGCAGATACACCAGAAAGTTCTTCGTAACAAGCAGCATAATAATCTGTGCCAATGCAGTTACTATTTTGGTAATCGTCGTTATATTTGTCTGAATGTAGCTACGTTGCTCCGCATTCACCAGACTATATTTATATGCCACAAAATAAGTACTGACCGTATTGAACAAGAAAATCAAATAATAAAGCGTCAGCTCATCTACCGTAATACCACATCTGTCCTTAATGATATATGGCAGAAACGGTGTCACAGCAAGTCCTATAACAGAAATAACACCGGCTATTGCAAGATAAGCCTTTTTGTAAAGCTTCATATAGGACTTAATTTTCTCATAGTCGTGATTCGCAACCGGTTTGTACAAGCTATAATTGAGTGCCGTACCGATTCCAAGCTCCGCCAAAGATAGCATACTCAGAATATCCGTATATAAACCATTGACACCAAGCAGGGTTCTTCCAAGTACCGCAATAAAAACGGTTCTTTGCAGAAAACCCATAATCAAAATGACAATATTACTGATATATCCAAAGAAAATATTCTTCGTTGCCTGTTGTACTCTACTCATTTTCTAATCACTTTCTTTTTATACTTTTGCCTATATGATATAACCGCATATACAATTTCGGATAACTATAAAAAATGGCTACTTTGACTCGATAACCAAAATCCAATCCGGCATAGGCTCCCTGTATTTTCAATGTCTCTTTCACCGTAAGGCTGCACTGTTTTTGAATAGCACTATACTTCTCTCGTTCTTTTGCAGGCAACTGTGAAAGTTTTCCTGCAACCAGCATACATGACATCAGTAAAATGGTTCCCGTTCTTGCTATGACACTCCTGTCATTTGTTTTCTCATTCTGTTTTTCCGATGCCAATTTATTTTCTTCCAATATCTGGTTCAATACAAGCTGCCAGCAACGTATCTGATCGATATCCGTCTCCCGAAACGGTTTCAACATCGTTCCATTGACATTGTAATAATAACAATACCCCGGATATTCACTGGAACTGATAAGCTTTGCATCTCTGGCTACTTCCCAGAGAAATAGCATGTCCTCGCCAATCGTGAAATCCTCTTTAAAATGATGTCCTTCGATTACATCCTTTGCATACAACTTGCTCCAGCAACGGGTATCCTGCTGTAAAATACCTTCCTTCAGAAAATCATGTCCTGCAATCAGTTTTTTGGAATAAGCAGGCGACTCTGTTTGCGCTATATTCTTATGCACGATATTCTCCAGATTAGTCAAATTACTCTCCATTATTTTCCAGTCATCATCGGAACACCGTTTGAAGCTGCAGCCTGCAATTTGTACATTCTTTTCCTGTATATCCGCATACAAGCGTTCCAGACAATCCGGCATTAACCAGTCGTCCGCATCCAGAAACATCAGATATTCACCCTTTGCTTCTTTGATTCCTGTATTGCGACCTATTGAAACACCTTTATTTTCTTCGGAATAAAAAGCACGAATTCGCTTATCCTTCTTCTCCCATGCCACACATAGCTGTGGCGTTCCATCCGTAGATGCTCCATCTACAATCAAGAGCTCCCATTTCGTATAGGTCTGTGCCAGAATACTCTTTACACAACGGTCAAGGTATGCTTCCCCATTATAAACAGGAACAATGACACTGATTAAGTTGGAATCCAAATTATTTAAATCTACATTATCTGAATCTATGCGGTTACCTGTTTCCATATTTTTCGAATCTCTTCTCCTGCCTGTGCCGATTTTGCACAATACTCCGGCATGATTTCCTGCAATCTGCCACGAATCGCATCTTCTTCTTTCATCAACCATTCATACGCTCGAAGTAATGCATCCGAATCCTGTAAGGTCTGTACCGGAATCACATAATTTTCTTCGCTACCAAACAAATCTCTTGCAATACCAAGTGCTTTAACCGAATAACCAACGACCAGCGTCGGTACACAAGTCGAATAAGCCGCTATGGTTGCATGGGTTCTTGCACCAATAAAAGCTCTGCACTTGGAAATCACATATTTCACCCGTTGACAGGACATATCCGGAAACAGCAAAACTCTGTTGTTATCTTCATATCCCTTGTAAAGCTCTGCCAGTGTAAGTCTGTCATCATTATTATTCCACATAACATGCGGAATCAACGCCACACTGTTATCGGTTGTCTGCAAAATATGGTCTATTAATTTTTTATAATTGCTAATCGTAATACCCGGTTCTTTCTCGTAACGAATAATCATCGGACTGATATTAATACCTATCGTCTTGCCTTCCTTAAAACCTTGCGGCAGCTTCGTTTCTTCCGGTTGTAAAGAAAATGCCGGATCCGGGAAAAGCTTCACATTGTCCACAATCCCTGCATCTAATAAAGCCTGATAAGTAATGGATTCTCTCGGCGTAATCAGCGCATAACGCTTCATATCCTCTATCATCTCCGGTTCTTTCAATAATTCCGGCTCAATGGAACAGCCCCACAGAATCGTTTTAGAGCCGGCTCTGTTAAAGGTACTGTTTGCCACAATTGCTTCCTTCTTGGAAAGCTCGTAGCAATACATATCACCGCCCACAGACACATACAACGGGGAACGATTTTTCCCAAGCACTTCCTTGAAACGGTAGCGCATAAACGATTCTTTATCTTTAAAAATCGCACGCCACGCATAATACCAGACATGGGCAAAAAAGTGCTCCGCTATTTTTCGCTCCTGCAAAATATCACACAAGGGTGCTAAAGAATAAAATTTGTCTTCTTTCTCGCTGTTTGTTACAAGTAATTTCGGAATATCATCAAGCATATGGCAGGTACTGTTTACAATCGCCTCACAGCCATGATTGCCACTCCCACCATGCAGATACATTACTAATCTATTGTCCATTTCTTCTCCTAAACAAAAAAATTATTTTCTGTCATGCCTTTTCATAATCATCCGCAAAATAGAAAGTAGTGATTTCTGCGGATATTGCATTCCCAGATACATAAACTGATTCGAACGGCTGCGCACCGAAAGCGGCGTGTTAAGAATCTTCTCCCTTACGGATGGTTCCATAAAAATTTGTCCGATACGTTTTGCATAGTTTTTCTCGGGATTACGCAATTCGTTCTTCATCACAAGCATCATCATATAACAATATTCTCTATCTACTTTGGCTTCTCCATCCGTGATTCCTTTGTCTTTCACAATTTCGTGCAAAGCTCTCATCAATCGGTCAATACTATCCTTCATATTGGGGTCATAACGATGAACAATGGAATCTTCCACATAACGATAATGATAGAAAAGTCCCTCTTCCATCATAACAATTCGAGTACTGTTTAACAGTGCCGGACAAATAAGGTTAAAATCATCGCCCATTCGAATTGCTATATCATAATATTTTTCATTTCCTTCAAAAACCGATTTCTCACATAATTTCATACAGCGAGACATCGGAATGGTTCTTTCTTCTTTTCCAATCAGGTTTTCTTTGATTTCCTGTTTTAGCTTCGCACCTTCATAAACACCCGGTTTCATCGGTGACAATACGGAAACGGTTTCCTTCTTCTTCTCCAGTACATGATTACAGCAAACAATTTCACCCGATTTGCCAACCAAAAGAACACACATCTCTTTTAGCATATCCTTGCTCACATAATCATCACTATCAATGAACATATAATAATCACCGGTTGCATTTGAAAGTCCTGTCATGCAAGCCGCTGTCGGTCCACCGTTTTGCTGATGAAACACCTTCACTCTTTCATCTTCCTTGGCATAACGGTCACAAATCTCGCCACTTCCGTCCGTCGATTCATCATCCACCAGAAGAAGTTCCAGATTCGTATACGACTGCCCTAAAATACTATCAACGCACTCCTCCAAATAATCACGCTTATTATAAACCGGAACTATAATACTAATTTTGTACTTATTTTTCTTCATTTCTATAATCGCTTTCCTAAAATTTAGAATCGACAAGCAAATAAGTGCTTGCCATTTTATTTCATCACATTTTCTCTCTTCTGATAAAACACCGTTCCCGTCGGCACCTCGCCTCGCACAACGCTCCCTGCTGCAATCACACAATCGTCTCCGATGCGTGCGCCTTTCAGAATGGTGCAGTTTGCGCCAACCCACACGCGATTTCCAATTTTTACCTCACCAATCAAATACTCGCTGTCTTGATTCTTGAAATTATGGTCATGGTCTACGATAACCAGATTGTTGCCAAGCTTGCAGTAATCGCCTATCTGTACTTTTCCAAGACTGGTGATACAGGCATTTGTATTAAAAAAAACATGACCTCCGATTTCCAGTCTGCCATTTCCCTCACAGATAAGATGTATGTTGCCACGATTCTGTATTTTCTCTCCAAGCACCACCTGCCCGCCTTTGGAAAGTTCCAACGATACATGGTCAAATCCTTGTACCCATGAAGTCTTGACTCTCGAACCATATCTGCATTTCCAATATGCAATTTTACAAATGCTTTTTGCCACTCTGAGTAATTGATTCATTACATACATGCCTTTCGGTAAGTTTGCTCTAATTTATGCCAATGGGCTTCCAAACTATATTTCTGCTCTGCCAGATTTCGTGCCTGCTGCCCCATCTGTTTGCGAAGATTTTCATCCTGCAAAAGACTAATTACATCCTGTGCAATTGCCTCCGTGTCTCCGGCTTTCTCCAGATAGCCGTTTGCTTTGTGAGCAATCAATTTCGGAATTCCACCAACCTGTGTTGTCACGATTCCCATGCCATAGCCCATCGCTTCCAGTACTGCCATCGGCATACCTTCGTTATAGGTCGGAAAAAGGAACACTGCGCTTTCTTGTAACAACTTCTCTTTCTCAGCTCCACGAACCCAACCGGGGAATTTTATCTCTTCTAATAAGTTTTTCTTCCGAAACGCCTCTTTTACCTGCGTCATTTGTCCGTCACCTGCCATCACAAGATGCGCTTGCGGACAACTTTGTTTTATCTTTTCAAATATGACAGGTATGTCATAACACCCTTTTCGTTCACCAAGTTCTCCTAAGAAAAGAATCTGCATTGGTTTACGTCCTATGTCATATGGTTCTTTCGGTATTTTGCAATAATTTTCTACAATATCAATTTTTTCTGCCGGAACAATCTGTGAAATAGCTTTTTTCCATTCCGCAGACAATACAACAAGACGGCTGCATTTTCCATATACCTTCGCAATTCGCCTCTTCTTCCGCATGGATGCTTTCTCGTAAAAGGCATCAAACTCTGCACCATGAATATGATTCACCACCGGAATCCCTGCCCATCTTCCAAGATAGATAAACGGAATTTTCCGGTAAAAACTAGGTCCAAAAGAAGAATGAACATGCACTACATCCGGACGATTGCGAAACAGTTGTCCTACGAAGGAAAAATATCCGCCGATTGCTTTAAAAAGCTTCTGCCACTTACTGCCATCACAATAGGATTCCACATAACTGATTTGATGCAGTTTCTCCATATCCGAACCAAGATATCCATTTACTACCGATGCAATCCCGCCTTTTACCGCAGGATTCGGCACAATCATACAAATCTTCATATGCTAATCTACGCCAATCCTTCTATCTGATTCTCTTTCCTGCAAAGTTTTTTACTGTCTGCTTCTATTTGGATCCCTTACCGGTAAGCACTACCCATACTGTCTGAAACAAAATTTTGATATCCAATCCGAGTGTCCAGTTATCAATATATTCCAAATCATATTTTACAACATCATCAAAATCCACAATCTCACTACGCCCGCTAATCTGCCAGAGTCCGGTCAGACCCGGTGTCATACTGATACGTCTTCTGTAATGAGAATTATACTGTTCAAATTCATCCTCTGTCGGCGGTCTGGTTCCCACTAAACTCATATCGCCCTTGACAATATTATAAAACTGTGGCAGCTCGTCAATGCTTGTCTTACGAATGAATTTGCCCACTTTGGTAATACGTGGGTCATTTTCCATCTTAAACATAAGACCCTGCATCTCGTTCTGCGCTTCCAGTTCTTTCTTTCGCGCTTCTGCATCGATATACATGGAACGGAATTTATAGATTTTAAAACGTCTTCCATTCTTACCAATTCTGGTCTGTGCGAAGAAAATCGGTCCCGGCGAATCCAACTTAATGGCCAACGCAACAAATGGTGTTGCTATTGCTGTAATGAAAAGACCGACCATGCCACCAACAATATCTATCAGACGTTTCACTACCATACGACGGTAATCAAAATGATTGATAGAATACGTCACCACCGTATATCCCGCAAAATTTCCTACGCGGATTTCCTTCTGTGGTCTTTCAATAATGTCGATATTATAATGACAGGAAATACCCATCGACTCCAAATCATAAATAATATGTTTCACATAGTCTTTGTTTTCATCCGGCAAATTGATGAACACCTCATCAAGCGGCATCTGTCTGGCGACTTCTAAAACATTGTCTCCGTCCGCTGTTACCTTCACCCCATCAATAATAACGCCTTTGCGGTCTGCATCCACACAAGCAAGTGCCACGATTTCATACTCAATATCTAAATACTGCTTTAACTGACTCACTGTCTTGTCCAAAACCGCATCTTTGGCAATTACCATGATTTTGACAATATTAGACTTGGATGTAAAATAAGCCCGAAGCACCTTTTTCATCCCAAGGCGTACGAACCAGACGATTATCATATCAAAAACAAGAAAGTAGCCCATAACCAGTCGGGAGAAATCTCCGCCACGTTGTACCACAAACAAGGAGCTTGTCACAGCTAGCATCATGAAAAGATTAAACTTCAATACTGCGATAAACTCTACAAAAATACCGCGCGTCAAAAACTCTCTGTTCCAGTCAAACATAAAACTGTAAATGGTACAAAAAAGCAGGAAGCAGATACATACCAAAAAGTGTAGCTCCGGTTCCATAACTCTGCTGAATTTCTGATATCGCAGCAAAATAGCAATCACATATGCAACAGTAATACTAATTAAATCAGTAAATAGGAGACAATAGCCTTCTACAATTTTCTTTTTACGATTCATAATATCCTCCAAGCCTTATACTCCCAGGCATTGCAAGTGGTTTTCAAAATAACATAATATATCACTTTAGAATAGCATTTTTTCGAGAAAAAAACAATCATTCAAGGGATTTTCTTGCAGCAATATATTGCTTTCTTATTTCATTCTGCTAGAATGAATAAAACAAAGATATTTTTTCTGATTGGTGAGGTATTATGGTTTTTCATTCATTTTCCTATTTGTTATTTTTTCCAATTGTATTTATTATTTACTTTTTGATTCCGAAAAAAGGGCGTTTTCTTTGGTTACTTGCCGCAAGCTACTTTTTCTATGGTTGTGCTGATATCCGTTATGCCATTCTTCTACTGGCAGTAACGCTTCTGGCTTATAGCAGCGGACTTCTTATGGATAAAGCAATTACTTTACAAAAAGTATCTGCCTCAGAAAAAGCTTCCGCCTTGCACAAGATGACTCTGTCCAAAAGCATTTTGCTGGTAACACTGCTTTGTAACCTTGGAATTCTCGGATATTTTAAATATACGAATTTTCTTTTGGATAACTTGAATGAGTTTGTGACACTCATATCAGTCGATAAGCAATTTGTGCCGATTGATGGACTTCTGACATTGGGTATTTCTTTTATTCTGTTCCAGTCAATCAGTTACACTGTGGATGTATATCGTGGCGAACTTCCTGCCGAGAAAAACATTTTGAAGTTTGCTCTCTATCTGGCATTTTTCCCTAAACTGATTTCGGGTCCGATTGAGCGTGGCGGAAAGATTCTGAAACAGATTCATGAACCACAAGATTTCTCCCTACCAAGGTTCAAAGAAGGCTTATCTTTAATTTTGCTGGGACTCTTCTATAAACTGGTGCTTTCCGATAATATCGCAGCTATGATCAATCCGGTGTTTGCTGCTTATACAGAATATTCCGGCTTGGAAATTGCTCTTGCCGTCATTCTGTTTGCATTTCAGATTTACGGCGACTTTGGCGGTTACTCTCTTATGGCTATCGGAAGCGCCAAAGCACTTGGCTTTGAACTGAGCACCAACTTCGAAGCCCCTTATCATGCGGAAAGTGTTGCTGAATTCTGGCGCAGATGGCATATTACTTTGAACGACTGGCTACGAGATTATTTATACATACCGCTTGGCGGCAACCGAAAAGGTACTGTCCGCAAATATCTCAATACTATGATTGTTTTTCTGGTAAGCGGTCTGTGGCATGGTGCGGACTGGAGTTTCGTTATCTGGGGCGGACTCAACGG